>CAZPAA010000155.1:0-5266 GCA_964584425.1 uncultured Gammaproteobacteria bacterium
ATTTCCGCCGTCCGACAGGGCGGGTGCTGCAGAGACGTTGTCATTCTGAGGGCATCCGACGAGGATGCCCGAAGAATCTCAATCGATGGAATCACGCAAGAGTGTGTTTTTGTTGAGATCCCTGCCTGCGCCAGGCAAGCTTCGGCCGTAAAAGAAAAGGCGCGGCCTCAGGATGACAAACTCTTGCACACTGCCGCAGATCATCGATGGTCTCGCCTACGCCTAAAAATCGGATGGGTAATTTTAGTTCTTCGGCCATCGCGATGACAATGCCACCTTTTGCAGTGCCATCTAATTTAGTTAACGTGACCCCACTCACATCCACCACCGCTTGGAATTGTTTGGCTTGTTGCAGTGCATTTTGGCCGATGCCGGCGTCTAACACTAACATCACTTCATGCGGCGCGGTTTGATCAAATTTTCGAATAACGCGTTTGATTTTGCCTAATTCATCCATCAGATGTTGCTGCGTGTGTAAGCGCCCGGCGGTGTCGGCGATCACAATATCGATATTGCGTGCTTTGGCCGCTTGCAGTGCATCAAAAATAATTGCAGCGCTATCACCGCCCGCTTTACCCGCCATGACTGGGATATTATTGCGCTCGCCCCACACTTGCAGTTGATCAATTGCCGCTGCGCGAAAGGTATCACCTGCGGCTAACAATACACTTTTCCCTTCACTGGTGAAGCGTTTGGTTAATTTACCAATCGTCGTGGTTTTGCCAGCGCCATTGATCCCCACCATTAAAATCACATACGGTTTATGCTCGGTAATGGTCCATGTTTTTTCGCAAGGCGTTAAAATTTCTAAAAGGGCTGAATTTAATACATCCATTAATTTGGGTGCATGTTCGCCGTCATTGCGTGCTTTTGCTTGAATAAGGCGATTGGTAATTTTTTCCGTTGCTTCTACGCCTACATCGGCCATCAGTAACTGCGTTTCAATTTCTTCTAAGGTTTGCGCATCGAGGATTTTGTCACCCAACAAATGACTTGCAATGGCTTGTGATAATTGCTGCCGGGTTTTAACCAGCCCTTGCTTTAATCGGGTTAACAATCCAGCCATGTGACTACTCCAAAATCTTGCATTTTAGCATGTCGAAAGCTACTATAGCGAGAATTCCGTTGATCCCCCTTTGAAAAAGGGGGTGCCCGCTTCGGGCGGGGGATTTAAAGATCTTTGTGTATAATCAGAGATCTTTAAATCCCCCCTGCCCCCCTTTACAAAGGGGGATCCAGAATTAAGATTTTATAAAAACTTCCGAAGGTTCCCATTTTATGCTCACACGTTTATTAACAATTTTTGCTGCATTATTATTTTCATTCCCGCTTTTTGCGAGCAGTGGAACGATTAATACTTTTAAATATCAGCTGGATAATGGTCTGACATTGATTGTTCGGCCAGATCATCGGGCGCCGATTGCGACGATTCAGCTTTGGTATAAAGTAGGTTCTTCTTATGAAATGAATGGGCATACGGGTTTATCGCATTTTCTTGAGCATATGATGTTTAAGGGAACAAGACGTCATCCCGGTAGCAGCTTTGCTGATACGATTTATACCTTGGGCGGGGATTTTAATGCGTTTGCTTACTATGACTACACGGGTTATTGGCAAACCTTGCCGGCGCAATACTTAGAGACCGTATTTGATTTAGAAGCGGATCGCATGCAGCATCTGATTGTTGATGATGAAGAAATTTTTGAGAAAGAAAAACAAGTCATTCTAGAAGAGCGGCGCCTGCGCGTAGATGACCAGCCCATCATGCTCACAATTGAGCGTTTTTTAGCAACTGCATTTAATTCCAGCCCTTATCGCGTAATGCCGATTGGTTGGCATGATGATGTGGCATCCACCACACTTAAAGATGTGAGAAATTGGTATGAAACTTGGTATGCACCGAATAATGTGACAATTGTGGTGATCGGCGATGTGAATCCTGAACAGGTGTTTCATTTAGCACAAAAATATTTTGGTCATATCGATGAAAAGCCATTACCAGAAATAAAGCCGCAGCGTGAAATAAAACCTTTAGGCCAAAAACGCATTACGGTGAATGTGCCTGCAACCCTACCTTATTTAATGATCGGTTTTCATGTGCCGGTGCAACGCACGGCTACAGAATTATGGGAGCCCGCTGCACTTATTTTATTAGGCAGTATTTTGGATGGCGGTAATAGTGCGCGCTTTCCTAAAGATTTGATCCGAAATCAGCGCATTGCAAGCAGCGCCAGTACGGATTATGATCCCTTTTTCCGTGAGGCCAATTTGTTTTCATTCACTGCTATTCCGGCCAGTAACATCAGCATTGAACAACTTGAAGCAGCCCTATTGACGCAAATTAATTTACTTAAATATGAATTAGTCACGCAGCCAGAGTTAGAGCGCGCGCGTAAGCAATTTATGGCGAATGAAATTTATAAACTGGATTCTATCGATGCCCAAGCTTCTGAAATCGGTACCTTAGAAAGTATTGGCCTACCTTGGGATATGGGCAATGAGTTCTTGCAAGAATTGTTGATGATTACGCCCGAACAAATTCAAAAAGTTGCGCAAAAATATTTTGATGAAAAATATATGACTGTGGCCATTTTGCAGCCACAAAGTTTGAGTCCACAGGATGAAACTGTGCCGCAACAAACCACCGAACCCAAAGTCAATGTTTCAAATCCTACTGATGGAGGATCGCAATGATTAACCGCCGTCGCCGTCGTAATCCTATTTTAGCGAATATTTGGTGGTTACTGGCCATCATCATTATCGGCGGGCTTGCCGCTAATTATTTTTTACTGAATAAATCCGGGAGCGCTAAAACAACTGTGCACCCTGAACAAAATCACGCTTATTTGGGCGCAGAAACGCTACTCAATATTGAATCTTGGCAAACATCGCAAGGACTGAATACTTATTTTTTACCAATTGGTAATTTACCCATCGTCGATATTCAGCTGATTTTTACCGCAGGCAGCGCGTATGATGGTGATATACCTGGGATTGCGCAAATCACCAACCAACTCGTTGGCAAAAACACTCAAACTTTAAATACGGATGCCATTACTGAAAAATTCGAATCGCTGGGTGCTATTTATAATTCTCATGTCAGCCGGGATGCTGCGACGGTATCGCTGCGCACTTTGAGTTTTAATGATGAGAAAACCGGCGCCATCGATTTATTCACCGAAATTTTCAAATCGCCGCTTTTTACTGAAGATTCTTTCACCCTTGAAAAAGAACAATTACTCACGGCAATTGCTGCGCAAAATCAATCGCCGCAAGCTCAAGCGAATAAAGCTTATTATCAAGCTATTTATGGCACCCATCCTTATGGTAAAACACCGCTGGGTTCTGAGGCTAGCGTGCAAATGATCACTTTAAATCAAGTGATGGATTTTTATCAGCACTTTTATAATCGCAACAATGTGATCCTGATTATCACCGGCGATATGAATCGCGAAATGGCAGAAACCGTTGCTGAAAATTTAGGCGCAGCCTTAATGCCGGGTGCTAAAGCCCCTGAAATTCCGACCGTCACTTTACCTGCAGCCACCGTGATCGAGCATGTTGAATTTCCGTCCACCCAAAAACATATTTTAATTGGCATCCCCAGTTTAGAAAAAGGCAATCCTGATTTCTTTGCATTTTATATTGGCAATGAAATTTTAGGCGGCTCAGGTTTATCATCAAAATTATTTGAAGTGGTGCGTGAAGAAGAAGGCCTCGCTTATTCGGTACGTAGTCAAATTATGCCCTTAAAACAAAAAGGCCCGTTTACCATTTCGCTGCAAACCCGCAATGATTCTAGTGATATTGCGCTGGCACTGGTGCAAGAACATCTGGGCTTGTTTATTAAAAATGGCCCCACAAATGAAGAATTAAAAAAAGCTAAACAAAATATCTCTGGACAATTTTTAATGGCATTTAATTCGAATGCGGCCATTGCGCAACATGTCGCAGCGCTCGCGTTTTATCATCTACCGCTCGATTATTATGATCATTATCTAGATAAAATTAATGCCGTAACCGTCGATGATATTAAAGCCGCATTTGCCAGTTATGTGGGCTCGCAAAATTTAGTCACAGTCACACTGGGCGTTGATGAAAAACAATAAAATTCGTATTATTGGCGGGACGTTACGCTCTCGCCTTGTGAGCGTCTTTGATGAAACTGGATTACGCCCAACCCCCAATCGCATTCGCGAAACATTATTTAATTGGTTAAGAGATGATATTCAGGGTGCGCGATGCCTTGATTTATTTGCAGGCAGCGGTGCGCTGGGATTTGAAGCGATTTCGCGTGGTGCAAAACAGGTCACCTTTGTTGAAAAAAATAGATCCATTCTTGAAAATTTAAAAAAAAATAGTCAGGCTTTACATATTGATAATGCAGAATTCATTGAAGCAGATGCTTTAGCATGGTTAAATCGGAGCATGCTAGATAGTCCCCCTTTGGAAAAGGGGGGTAGGGGGGATTTAAAGATCTTTATGTATAATCAAACATCTCAAAATCCCCCCTGCCCCCCTTTTCCAAAGGGGGGGGGATTCAATATTGTTTTTTTAGACCCACCGTACGCCGAAAATTTAGTCCCGGCATGCCTAGAATTATTAGTATCACAACATTTTTTAGCACCTAACGCAAAAATCTATCTTGAGCATAACCAGGCCTTAACCGATCTTGCACTACCCCCATCATTGACCCTACAAAAACACCAAAAAGCCGGGCAAGTCTATTATGCGCTGCTCAAAAATACCCTCTAAGGCCGCCATTTTATAAGCAGAACCGTTCGGAATATACGCCGAACCTATGTAAGTACTTATAAACATTGCAAAATCCTAACATTCGCAGTATACTGCGAATAATTACCCTAAACTTCGGAGTATACTGCGAATGTTTGAAGCACTCTTGGTCGACCAAAACCCCCATTGGCAAAATAATGCCCTTTATACCGCAGGGAAGCCGCGCAGTATTTTTCCTAAGCTCATTGAATACCTAGGAGTCCCTCATGTGATATCTCTCATTGGGGTGCGCCGATGTGGCAAAAGTACCCTACTAAAACAATTGATCAATTATCTACTCACAGCGCTTAAGGTGCCCACCCAGAATATTTTATTCATCAACTTGTAAAATCCATATTTTTTGCCCCATCAAAATGATCCTACTTTGTTGCAAAAAATATATGAAGATTATTTAAAATTAGCAAAGCCTGTGGATGGGATGATTTATTGTTTATTAGATGAAGTTCAATTTATTACACATTGGCCCATATTT
>CAZPAA010000156.1:0-5239 GCA_964584425.1 uncultured Gammaproteobacteria bacterium
CTCTAGTTAACCACGGAGAAAAACGATTGATGATCGGATCTTTCTAGTTAACCACAGGGAATAACGAGAGAGATCCTTCTCCCCCAGGGAGAAGGTGCCCGCAGGGCGGATGAGGGGATATGCGGGTAAGTTATCTTGCAGTATACCCACCATCTATCGGATAAATCCCACCAGTAATAAATGCCGCTTCATCACTGCACAGAAAATAAATTAAATGCGCGATTTCATCCGGTTTGCCGATGCGCCCCAGAGGTTGTTCATTTGCTTCTTGCGCATGAACATTGACTGGATCTGCTCCTGATTGATCACAATAACGTTGCACCGCTTGTTGATAGAGCGGGGTATCGGTAGTCCCTACCGCCACTAAATTTGCACGTATGTTGTAACGCTCATAATCAATCGCGGTTGTTTTTGCAAGACTGCCAAGAGCAGCTTTACTGGCACCATAAATGGCTGAATGGGGCTTGCCGACTAAAGTTTGATCAGAACCAACAAAAACAATTGCGCCATTTTTTTGTGTGAGCATGTGTGGCAAAACCGCTTGAGTTAAAAAAAACGCACTCCGGAAATTAATATTCATGACTCTATCGTAAGCTTCTAAAGTAGTTTCTTGTAGAGTGGCCGAATAATGAATGCCAGCATTCAACACCAACGCATCGATTTGTGGATATGCTTGCGTAATTTTATTTACCGTCTGTTGGATGGCGCTTAAATCCGTCAGATCACACTGAAAAAACTGCGTGTTTTCCAATGTTTCTTGTGCTTGCTGAATATCCAAAATAAAGCAGCGATATCCTGCCTTCGCAAATTTTTTTACCGTGGCAAGTCCAATCCCTTGGGCGCCACCACTGATGATAACGGTTTTCATTTGTAGCTAGTTTCCAAACATTTTGCTTCTCATTATAAATTCCTTTATTATCCTTGCAGGAGTCCTGACTATGTATGAACGTTATTTAAATCCTACAGAAATAAAACAACTACAAGATCTGTTAGTCAGACTCGATCAAAGCATGGCGTATTATGCGGGATTTCCGCCAAATACTCAATTTGACTATTCTGAACTTTTTCCATTTCTTGCTTATCCGATTAACAATTTAGGCGATCCCTTTGGCTTGCGTACAAATCCACACGCAACCCATGCATTTGAGCGTGAAGTTTTAGAATATATGGCGAAATTGCTCGATGCCCCGCATGATTTTAGTGGTTATGTCACAAATGGTGGCAGTGAAGGGAATTTATATGGCCTTTATCTCGCGCGTGAAGCTTATCCTAACGGCATTGTCTATTTTAGTACGCACGCGCATTATTCGATTGTGAAATATTTAGATTTATTGCAAATGCCATTTGCGCAAGTTGCGGTAGAAGAATATGGCGAAATGGATTACAACGATTTAGCGCAGCAAGTGACTTTGAATAAAGATAAGCCTGCGATTGTACTAGCAACTTTAGGTAGCACAGTTTTAGGTGCTATTGATAATGTTAGAAAAATTAAACAAGCCTTGTCTAAATCAGGAATAGAGGATCAGTTTATTCATGCAGATGCGGCTTTTTCCGGAATGGTATTACCTTTTGTCGACGATCCACAACCGTATCAATTTCCCGATGGCGTCGATTGTTTTTCCGTCAGTGGACATAAATTTATAGGCTCTCCAATGCCATGTGGGATTGTGATCACCCGAAAAAAATATATCGAATGTGTAACGCGTGATCCAAAATGTTTTGCTGGCCACAAAATTGATACCACTATTTCTGGTTCACGCAATGGCATTACGCCATTATTTTTGTGGTATGCGATCAAACGTCAAGGTGATGCGGGGTTTAAAAAAATCGTTGATGATGGCCTTGCGAAAGTGGATTATGCAATTGATTATTTTAATCAGCATGAAATTAAGGCCTGGACTAATAAAAATAGTTTAATGATCGTAATCCCACAATTATCCGAAAATTTATTAAAAAAATGGGCAGTGCCAGCGGGCTTGGGATATTCCAGCTTAACCGCTTTGCCGAAATTAACAATAGAAATGATTCATGAAATTTGCGCAGATATGATAAAGGAGAATATTAAATGATTGGTATTATTGCTGCAATGGCAGAAGAGCTTGCCGTTTTAAAGCAGCATTTAACGCATACAGAAACCTTGATTGTTGGTGATTTTATTTTTATTTCAGGAAAAATAGAACATACAGAAGTGGTATTGCTGCAGTGTGGGATTGGTAAAGTGAATGCAGCGATGGGCACGACTTTATTGATTGATCGTTTTCATCCCGATTATGTGATTAATGTTGGCTCTGCCGGTGGATTACACAGCGAGCTAGAAATTGGTGATGTGATTATTTCAATTGAAGTGCGCTACCATGATGTTGATCTGACTGTTTGGGGTTATGAGCACGGGCAAATCCCAAAATCACCCGCCGGATTTATGCCAAGTGAAAAACTAATTCAAGCAGCAGAAGATGCCGCACTCACAATGAACATGCAAGTCACGCGCGGGCTGATTATTTCTGGCGATATCTTTATTCAGGAAGAAGAACATTTGAAAAAACTGCAGAAAAATTTCCCTAAAGCGCATGCGGTAGAAATGGAAGGCGCCGCCATCGCACATGCATGCCATCAACTCAAAGTTCCCTTTGTGATCATTCGTGCATTAACTGATATTGCAGGTAAAGAATCTACTATTAACAATGATTTGTTTTTAGAGCAAGCTGCGCAGCATTCCACGCAGTTGCTATTGCGGATGTTACCAATCCTTAAACTGAATGACTGCGAGTAGGGGTGCTTTCCTCCATATTCGCCATCGCTATTAGTTTTTCAACCATGGCAGATCCCAGTTTAGTGCTGTACGCGCAGACAACGGTTAAAAAAGCCACAAAAATGAGGGATTCAAGACTGTAATCTTGTAGTTCATTCACAAAATTCATCATCAAAATGCTAAACATAAGCATGGTGTGCATGGCTTGGGCTACGGGACTGATATTTTCATCACAAGTCATAATGCCGATAACCATGCTGCTCATAATCACCATGAGATTAGTATATTCAGAAATCTCTTTGTGGCTTAGCAAAATACCTGTGCTTAAAATAAATTGCGAAACCCCTTTAGCGACTTTAGGATTTAAATGAAAAATAGTTTGAAAAAATCTTTCCATCAGCGTTAAGCTTGCACCATAACCTGCACCAAGTAGCGCTGTTTCTTGCGTTTTTAAAGCACGGTGCATAAATGAATTGAAACGCGGCCTGCTGAAAAATGCGCAACGTGCAGTGGCATGTTCTTCGCACAATGGTTGGCGGCTCACTTCAAATAATGCATCACTCAAACGATCAGCGCCATTAAACTCTGGCCAGCTTTCATTGCGTAATTGGCGCATGATTTTTATGATTTTTCTCGGATCTACTATCTTATAAGGATCATTAGGGCAAAAATCTGCATTGACTATCACATCAGGCAAACCGTAATCGTATACACTACGACGAAGACGATTACAGACTATTCCTAATTTACTCGCTGTGCGTAATAAACCACCGATGTTTGATCCTTGATATACCGGCGGGTAATCACTGTTTAAAATAAGTTGATTAAAGATTGAATAACTTAATGATGGAAGACGTAAAACATAAGTTGTATTTTGTTCTAATTGAAAATCATTGATCATGGTTGCATCTAAAAACTTTATTTTTTGAGCAACACGATTGATAAGTAATTTAACAGGGGTTGGTAATTTTAATTTTAATGGTGATGCAAAATATTGTTGAAGAGTAGTCCAGGTTTGGTTCTCAAACGAATTTAATAAGGGGATCACTAACGGCTTTTTGCTATGTTGTTGATGATAATAAGAACCTGCAGTAATAAAACTTAACAGTTTGTTTTCAGGACGTTCAAGCGGCATGGGATCTAAACCATAAATCGCAAAGGTTAAAAAATTTTTTTTTGGACGTAATAAATTTTGTAAAGTATTTTTGAGCGCTAGATTTTTATGTAATTTATTAAGTTCAAAATTTATCGCAGTTGCGGTAGGTGGCAGCACGGTATAGGGCAGCATTTTTTCCTTTGAAAAAAAACGAACAGCTGATCCATCGATTTGAATATCAAACCCATATGTTTTTTCTATAAAATGAGAGGGTTTTTCAGTGAAAGGATCGAGCATTATTGCGCGTGTGCTGTTGGCTAAACGATTGGCTGAGAGTTCTTTCCAACCACCAAAAACGTCATAGTCGCGCACAACAAACGATTGGAACCCTGCAAAAATTGATAATTCGACCCGATTTTGCGGTGATTGTTTAAAAGAACGCCAATCTCTGATGCGAATTGTCTCGGTATCTGGGGTTGTAACTAGCCGATCAATCGTTTTATTTTCATCGATACGAACGCCTAAAATGATCCCAATTTTTGCTAACGGTAATTTTCCTAAGAGTTTATTCGCTAATGCGTGGCTAATGGTCTTATCAAGGCCATCTGAAATCTTATAGCGAATTTTAAAGTGATTATTACCAATCAGCTCAATATCACCTCGATAACCCATGGCACGTAAGTTACGAATCAGCTGGATCCCAAAAACCTGATCTCCAAAACCAAGACCTTCTGTGATAAAAATGCGAATAGGGGAGGTGATGGTGGTTAAATAATGTTCTGCGGTTTTTAAAATAAGCCGGGTTTCTGCTGTAGGCATAAAGACTCTAAGAATTAAAAAGAAAGCATACTAACATTTTGAAAGCGGAAATGTCAATTCTTAATAGGCAAAGCAAGCTTGACTGGACTTTATTAAGTATGATAGCTTGAAAGTAAGCAACCTCATAAGGAGGACTTGCAGATGAGCATTTATCTGGAAGAGAAATGGAAATCAAAAGTGCCTAATGGCACGGATGAATCGGTTGTTTCTCGTGCATTTTGGTTGTGGAGCTATCAAATCGCTTATGACCAAAATCAAAGTCAAGATCCCAGCCCGGAACAGCTTGCCGCTGTTTATGCGAATATGATACCGGTGTGGGGCTATATCCATGACACATTGAAAAGCTATTTTGTTAATCCCGAAGATTTTGTAGATACACGCTGGCATTATGAGCTCATTAGGGCATGCTACCTTGAAAAGGATTTCAATCCTATCTTGCGTCGCATGAGATCGCACCGGTATGAATATTTTTGCGATCCTCAATATCACAAAGATCATGTTACCTATAAAAATATCCTGAATACAACTGAAGATATAAAAACTGATCTGCTGCCAGAAACTTATGCAATTAATAA
>CAZPAA010000157.1:0-5227 GCA_964584425.1 uncultured Gammaproteobacteria bacterium
TGGGTCGCTTGCAGGAGCAAAGCCTGCGAATAGGGCGTAGTGGCGATTATCGACATAACCGGTTTCGCCGACTTTACGCGTGGTGCCGGTTTTGCCGGCGACATGGTAACCTTCGATCCGCGCAGATTGGCCGGTTCCTCGGTCTTTTGGATCAAGCCGTAACATTTTGCTGATTTCATTCGCAACTTTTGCATCTAATACCTGTTCGGTTTCTGCAGGAGGCGTTACACGTAATAAAGAAATCGGATGTTGCTGACCTTCATTCGCTAAAATGGCATACGCTTGTGCAAGTTGTAAGGTTGTCACCGTTAGTCCATAACCGAAGCCAAGCGTTGCATAACTAAATGGATCAATTTTGGGAGAAAGCACAATACGTCCTGCTTGTTCGCCCGGTAAGCCACTGTGTGTGATTTGTGACAATCCTAAGCGTTGCCAAGTGGTATGAATATCATCTTGTGGCAGTGGCACTAATAATTTTGCAATCCCCACATTACTTGAATGACGCAAAATCATCGGTAAAGTTAAGGCGCCATAATTATGTATATCGCGCACAATATTGTGATGTACTTTGATCTGGCCTGGCGATGTATCGACCACGGTATCAAAATCAACTTTTCCCGTTTCTAAAATGGCCGCCATCGCTAACGGTTTCATGGTTGAGCCGGGCTCAAATGTATCCACCACCGCGCGATTACGCATGCCATCTTTAGGTCTGTCGTTTCGATTGTTCGGGTTGAATGAGGGGTAATTCACCATCGCTAATACCTCACCGGTATTTACATCGAGGATCACAATACTGCCTGCTTGCGCTTGATGATCGGTAATCGCCGTTTTTAATTCGCGATACGCTAAATATTGAATGCGTTTATCTAAGCTTAAATATAAATGTTGTCCATCTTGATTGGGTTGAATCAGTTCAATATCTTCAATAATACGGCCCAAACGATCGCGGATCACGCGTTTTTTTCCGGCTTGTCCACTCAGTGCGTCGTTGAATGCGAGTTCAATGCCTTCTTGTCCCACACTATCGATATTGGTAACGCCGATAATTTGTGCGCCGACTTCGCCTAATGGGTAAAACCTGCGATATTCACGTTGCGAATAAACGCCAGGGATTTCTAGATCAATACTCGCTTTGGCGACGCTTGGGCTTAATTGACGCTTGATGTATAAAAATTCTTTGGTGCGATTGTCGTGTAAGCGTTTGGCTATATCGGAGACTTCAAGTTCTAATAAAATCGCGAGCGGAGTGATGTCTTGGGGTTCGACAAAATATTCTTTTGGATTCATCCAAATGGAATCAACAGGCGTGCTGATTGCTAATGGCTCGCCGTTTCTGTCTAAAATCATGCCGCGATGGGCGGGGAGGGTGACGGTTCGAATCGTGCGGGAGTCGCCTTGGGCGGATAAGAAATCGTGGTTGAAAATATGTAAATCGATTAGACGTACGGTTAAGATCATGACTCCGAGAGCGAGTAGGATGAGTACTGCGTAATGACGCCAGAGGAATTTTTGTTTATTGCTCATGGTGTTTTTTGCTCGTTTATCCAGATAATTTCATTATCTTTGGGGATGTACATTTTTAATTCGTTGGTGGCGATGCGCTCGATTCTGGAGTGGGTGCTTAGGGTGCTTTCTTCTAGGAGTAATTGTGACCATTCGGAGTTTAGGGTGTCATGCTCGGTTTTTCGGGCGTGTAGATCGATGAGTAGTTGGCGATTGTTGTGTTTGAGGTAAACGATTCCAAATGCGGTTGTGAATATTAATAATGCTAGTATGGTGATCTTTTTCATAAATTCGTCCTTGAATGAGAGATCCCCCTTTGAAAAAGGGGGGTAGGGGGGATTTAAGATCTCTGTTTATAAACGATTCCTGTTTATAAACAATATCTATTTATAAACAGGGATCGTTTATAAACAGAGATCTTAAATCCCCCGCCCGAAGCGGGCACCCCCTTTTTCAAAGGGGGATCCTCTTAGCTTAAATTTTCTCTACTACACGCATTCTTGCGCTGCGGGCGCGTGGGTTTTGCGCGACCTCTGTTTCACTGGGTGTTTGGTTATTGATGAGTTTAACATAAGTGTGGATGTCTTTCGCTTTGATTGGGATAAAGGTGGGGAGAATTTCTCCTCTGGCTTTGTTGCGCATCCATTGTTTGACGATTCGATCTTCTAGAGAATGAAAACTGATTACGACTAGGCGGCCTGTGGGGTTTAAGATTTTTAGTGCTGCGTCTAGGGCTTTGCTGAGATCTTCGAGTTCTTGGTTTAGGTAAATGCGGATGGCTTGGAAGGTGCGTGTTGCGGGGTGTTTGAATTTTTCATAGTGGGGGAGGGCTGCTTTTATAATTTCTGAGAGTTGGGTGGTGGTGGTGATGGGGTTTGTATTGCGGGCGGTGCAAATGGCTTTGGCTATGGTTTTTGCGCAGCGTTCTTCGCCGTAGGTTTTGATGATGGTGGCTAATTCTTCTTCTTTAATCGTTTTGAGTAGGGTTGCGGCGCTGATGCCGTGGGTGGGATCCATGCGCATGTCGAGTGGACCTTCGCGCATAAAACTAAAGCCGCGCTCGGCTTGGTCGAGTTGTGGGGAGGAAACGCCTAAGTCCATCAATATGCCTTGAATTTTGCCTTGGAGGTTTTGCGCGCTGACATACGATTCTAGTTCGGCAAAACTGCCGTGAATGGGAATAATGGGTAAACCTTGTGCTTGCATGGTTTTCGCAATGACGATGGCTTCGGGATCTTTATCAATCACCAATACTTGACCTGGCGGTTGTAGTTTTTCAAGAATGGCACGTGTATGCCCACCACGACCGAAAGTGGCGTCGATGTAGCAAGCGTGTGGATCGGTGATCAGTGCGTTGATAGATTCATTTAAAAGAACGGATTGATGCATATCAAATACCTAGATTATTTTCTCCTTTCATAGATTGGAGGATGCGTCCCGCACGGCTTTTCTTGCTTGTTGCAAAGCCTTCTCGGCTTGCTCTGTTGAGCGAATAACCAATTGCATTAATAGTGCTAATTCTTGATCTTCTACTTGTGGGTCGTAAGCATCAATCGCTCGACGAGCGATTTCGGCACTGGAAACGTTTGCATTGGCGGCTAATGTTGCTAATTTTGAGCGCTGATCGGAGCGTATCATCAGTACCGTTTTTTCCATAAATATTTCTCGTATGATTATCATTGGAGGTTATGATACCACATGTGCAGTCTATTAAAGCAGAGTCAGCCGATAAGCCGGGTTCTGTCGTGGACAATCATTCATCTGGGACAGCGATCGCTCGTTGCCTCAAGCAGCCTACCCAGATCGACTGCGGGTCGCAGTGTTCGATCTTATTTGGCCTTGCTCCAAGTGGGGTTTGCCCTGCCACGTTTGTTGCCAAACGCGCGGTGCGCTCTTACCGCACCATTTCACCCTTACCTATTTCTAGGCGGTATATTTTCTGTGGCACTTTCCATAGGCTCGCGCCTTCCAGGCGTTACCTGGCACCTTACCCTGTGGAGCCCGGACTTTCCTCAAAAAAAAATCTTAAAAAAGACTTAAGAATGCGATTGTCTAGCCGACTCTAAGACATAGAGTACCAACGTATGGCTGATAAAGCAATAGTTGGATAAGTGACAAACGTATAAGTGATATTAAGCAGTTATCATGTATAAAATTGAACTTGCAAAGACAGCCCTTCCGGATTCATTCACCGCAGAACAACTTGAGCGCGTATTATTTCGCACTTTAACCCGGATGGGGATACGTGGCGGACAGCTTTGCGTGGTTACAAATAATAAAATTTTCTATGCGGGATTGACAGCGCGAAAAGCAGTATTGATCTATAGAAATCAAGGTTATCACCAAAAAGAATTAAAAAACATAACGTCATTTAATACAAGAAATTTTCAGCCAGGCGGGATTATATTTTGCAAAAGCCATGCGGATGCAAAAACTTTAGAAGAACTGTACCTGGAAAATACCATTACTCAAGATCCTTTTGCTTATCTGCCTTTGCCAAAACAATTAAAGGACAAAGATTTATTTTGTGAGCTTAATTGTGCGCCGGTTAGACGGGAAGATGAGGGTTTGTTTATCTCAACTTTTATAACCGTTTATTATCAAAGTATCATCGAAGAATTATTTAATTTTGAAACACTACATCCAATTTGCCATGCACCGTTAAAAAAATTAAAACAGAAGTTGTTGTTTGATGATCCCAACAGTGATTACTCTTGGCATGATCGCGTTGCGCTCGCTGAAAAAACGCGCGCGATGCTTGAAGCGCCATTGATTGAAAAAGTAGATGCTTACCACAGGGAACATGTAAATAAACTGGCAAAATTCAATTTTCATTTATCACGCGCTGTTTTGTATACTGCATTGGCTGCGCTGATTTGTGGGATTATTGGTGGCGTCATTGGATGGGCGCTTACCGGCGGGCCCTTTTTTGGGGCAGGCTTAGTGGTAGGATTTATTGAGGGTGCCACTTGGGGCGCTGCATTAGGCGCGGCATATGGAGGTATGAAAGCGGCGCCTGGTTTGTATTACAGTTATCATCGCGCGGTGAATTCAGTCCATGATGCAAAAAGTATCTCACTGCAAGAAATGATTCATTATTCTAAAGTGCCCGAATTATGCTGATTTAAATCCGTCATTTTAAATAAATTAACTCGACGTTCCTCGGCATCAATCACGGTAAATTTAAAATTGGAAATGGTGATACTTTCTCCAATCGCAGGGACGTGGTCAAAGCCTTGGGTGACTAATCCCCCAATGGTATCAAAGTCTTCTTCATTTAACTGCGCATCAAAATGTTTATTAAAAATTTCTATCGGCGTTAATGCGGTTACATTAAATTGGGTATTATTTAGCTTTTTAATATACGCCGCATCAGGCTGTGCATCATGCTCGTCTGCAATTTCACCGACAATTTCTTCTAGAATATCTTCCATGGTGATTAAACCGGCAACACCGCCGAATTCATCGACCACCATTGCGATATGATTACGCGTGACGCGAAATTCGCGCAGCAGCACGTTAATACGCTTACTTTCAGGCACAAACACCGCGGGGCGTAAATAGCGATGAATGCTAAAATCTTTTTCACCGCTGGTAAAATAACGCAGCAAATCTTTTGCTAATAATAAGCCCAATACATCGTCTTTATCGCCACCAATCACCGGGAAACGTGAGTGGCCAGATTCAATCACCATTGGAATAAATTCTTTAGGTTCGGCAT
>CAZPAA010000158.1:0-5189 GCA_964584425.1 uncultured Gammaproteobacteria bacterium
AAAAAATTTCAAAAAAAAATGATCAAGGATGGTACATAACAAATATTAATAAAGCCTCATAGAAAACCAACCTCTAGTAATAAATAATGATTTAAATAGCCGATTAAAATAGTAAAAAATTGAATGGCATTAAAGCCCGCAAAAGTAACTAACGATAATTCTTTGGAATCTTTCTTTTGATAAAGTTTGATAATTTGCGGGATAAATAATGCTGCGTTGAGAAATAGCCCTAGGGAAAATACCGTCTCTATTAATATGGTCCACATAAGCGATCTCCAGTTAGTAATGATCCCCCTTTGGAAAAGGGGGTGCCCGCGTCTAGCGGGGGATTTTGCGATGCTTGATTATACATAAAGATCTTTAAATCCCCCTGCCCCCCTTTTTCAAAGGGGGAACACTGACGATTATAACAAGTTTTCATTTCGACTCAATCATTACTCTGATCTTTTCCCACACTCTATCCACCGCACCTTGATTGCTTCGAACTAAATTGCATGCGCGATCCCCTAGCGCTTTTCCGGAAGGTTTATCAACCAATAACCCTAATAATGTGGGCAATAAGCTTTGACTATCGACTTGCTTGAGTGCATCCTTTGCTAAAAAATCTGCCAATATCGCTTGAAAATTAAACATCTGTGGACCCACAATCGTCGGCAAACCAAGACTGGCAGGTTCAAGAATATTATGTCCGCCGATCATTGCAAAGCTGCCGCACACCAACGCTACATCCGATAGTGCATAAAAGAAAAATAACTCCCCTAAGGTATCACCGATAAAAATATCTGTATTATCGCTTACACTTTCATTTTGACTGCGTCTGACAATATTCAAATTTTTAGCGATACATTTTAAAGACACCGCATTAAACCGCTCAGGATGTCTTGGCACGATAATACACAATACATTCGGTATTTGTTTTTTAAGCTCCATCGCTGTTGTGATAATCAAATCTTCTTCTGCTTCATGTGTGCTACTTGCAATCCACACAGGACGGGTGCCAAAGCTTGCGCGCATTTGCTTAGCTTTTGCGATTAAATCTTCTGGCACGGCTACATCATATTTAATATTACCCATAATCATTATTTTATTTTGCATCGCACCCAGTTGTAGAAAATGTTCTTCATCTATTGAAGATTGTGCAGCAATGCAAGACACATATTCTAAAATAGGGGCAAAGAAAAACTTTAGCTTTCGATATTGATTCATCGATTTTTCAGACAGCCTTCCATTAATGATGAGGATCGGAATGCTCCGCTGTTTTAGTGCAAAAAATAAATTAGGCCAAATTTCTGTTTCCATAATCAGCATTATTTTTGGATTAAATGTATTTAAAAATCGCTGCACTGTGTGAGGGTAATCATATGGCAGATAGACATGTTGCACCGTATCGTTATAAATCATTTTAACTTGTTTAGATGCGGTGGGTGTCGTCGTTGTGATTGTCAAAGGTAAATCAGGATATTGCGCTTTTATTTTAGCTACCAGTGGTTTTGCAGCCATCAATTCACCCACAGATACTGCATGTAAGCAAATCCCTCCTGTTGCATATTTTTGTGAATAACGAGCAAATCGCTCAGAAATACGCTTACGATAATCCCGTGCTAATCTGCTGCGCCAATATAAGCGCAAAAGAATAAATGGGGTTAAGAGAAACAATAACAATGAATAAAGATAACGTAATGGTGTAATCATTTAAGCCTACTTTCTTTAATATAAAGCGCCTGTGCTCTATTGTTAATCGGCACAAGCAAAGAAGACAAATCTCCGTCATTGCGAGGGTAGTCCCCGTCATTGCGAGCGCAGCCTCCGTCATTGCGAGCGCAGCGAAGCAATCCAGGTTTATAAGCCTGGATTGCTTCGCTGCGCTCGCAATGACGGGGACTACCCTCGCAATGACGGGGACTGCGGTCGCATTGACGGGGACTGCGGTCGCAATGACGGGGACTGCGGTCGCATTGACGAGGTTTTGTTACGCTCCTCGCAATAACAGCAATGGGTAAATCCATATATAAAGATAAAAAATAAAAATAATCTCGCGTCGAAAATCCTAAATCTAAACTAGAAAATAATAACGCAGATAAATCTTTGATACGATTTCTTTTAGATAGTTTTTTTTTGAATCGTCACACGATGTAAATCCATTACATATATACAAAAGGTTTTTTCATCTAATAAAAAATGGCACAAATACATATCTTTATGACACATGCCAGCTTGATGAAAAGCGCGCACGACTTTTGCCAATTGCGCAATGATTTTTCTCTTTTTTGCAAAATTCATATTTTTTTTAAAAACATGATCCAAGCTTTGCATATTTTCTAAAGGCGCAGTCAAAACAAATGATTGCGCAGTTGCAACATTCCATCCGCTGGCACCATACCCAACGAGTGGAGTCGTTTTTATACTTAAACGATCACACAATTCTATTGCCCGCCATTCATTTTTTGCACCAATCACTGGCAATCTTCCGCGCAATAGATTTTTAAAAATCTCTATATAGCCTACGCCTTTATGTTGTTTAATAAAATAATCTTGACCATGGATTCGAATGCGAGAAGTTTTGCGAGAAGCTTGATTGCGATATAATTGCCCATCAATATTCATCAAACAGTTGAATACATTTTCAGGTTCAAATTCATTGTATATTTCTTGCGGGATATTTAGGATCATAGATTTTTTAATACTAAGTCCGGCGTCAGCTGTTTTAAACAATTCAAATGGCCCAGTGGACATTCGCGTTTAAAGCAAGGGCTGCAGGATAATCCTAGCGATACGATTGAGACATCTTTAGATAATGGCGGGGTAAATTTAGGGCTGGTTGATCCATAAACCACGACTAGCGGTCGGCTAAGTGCCGCTGCAATATGCATTAATCCTGAGTCATTCGCAACCACCGCATTCACACACGACATTAAATCCATCGTCTGGGTCAGCTCTAACTTTCCAGCAAAATCTACACATTGATTGTCGCATAAATCTTGAATGGCCTGCGCTTGTGGCATTTCTGCTTTGGAACCAAATAACCAGACGGCCCAACCTTGTTTTAATTTTTCTCGCGCCACAACCGCATAATGTTCTGCGGGCCAGCGTTTAGCTTCACCAAAAGCTGCACCAGGGCATAGCGCTAAAATCGGTTGATCAGGTTTAATAGTCACTGGATGTGCGCTTAAGGTTGCGGCTAATGATTGGGGTAATTGAATGAGTTCTGGCCACGGTAAATTTTCTGGGAGCTTTTCATTCTTTGCAAATGCGTGTGCGGCGAAACGTTGTACGCATAGAGGCAATGCTTTTTCATCCAAGCGGCGAATGTCATTGAGTAAGCCGTAGCGAAACTCGCCGATCCAACCGGTGCGTTTTGGGATCCGGGCTAAAAATGGAATCAATGCTGCTTTAAATGAACGTGGCATGACAATCGCTTGATCATATTGTTCACTGCGAAGTTCTTTAGCAATTTGAAAACGTTTTTTTAAACCGAGTTCGCCGTGGGCCAATGGCAGTGGAATTAATTTTCTCACTTCTGGCATGCGTGTTACAACCGCAGCGCTGTGTGCGGGTGCAAGCACATCAACAATACAATCCTCGCGCTGCTTTAATAATTTAAATAACGTTTGCGCCATGATCATATCGCCGATCCAGCTTGGGCCTACGACTAAAATTTTCTTCGGTGTTGTCATGATATTAATTCAAAATGTGCGCTACAGTAGGGGCAATCGGCTTGGCCGGTTTCTTCAATCGGCAAATAAACGCGTGGATGACTATTCCATAACGTCATATTTGGCATTGGGCAGCATAACGGTAAATCGGTCGTTGTGACTTTGTATTGATGTGCTGCGTTAGCTTGGATTAAAGGTTTTTCTGCCATATGTTTTTCTCTCTCTTGTGATCCCCCTTTGGAAAAGGGGGTGCCCGCGTCTAGCGGGGGATTTAAAGATCTCTATAGTGTAATCAGGCATCTTAAATCCCCCCTGCCCCCTTTTTCAAAGGGGGATAACCAACTGCAAATTATACCAAAGTTAACCACTGCGGGTAACTACTCCCCCCTCTCACCGCAACAAAAAAAGCTTCTTGCAGCTGCAAGGTGATAGGCCCAGGTTTACCGGTGCCAACAAGGCGCCGGTCTACTGATGAAATGGGGGTCATTTCCACCGCTGTGCCCGTCAAAAAGGCCTCATCTGCAGCATACACTTCATCGCGAGTAATGCGCCGTTCAATGACTTTTAAGCCTGAATCTCGCGCTAATTGAATAATGGAATCTCGCGTAATGCCTTGTAAACAGGCATCCGTAGGCGGCGTGATCAGTTGGCCATTCACTACCATAAAAAAGTTAGATGAACTCGCTTCTGCGACATAACCTTGTGTATCTAGCATCAGCACTTCATCATAGCCATCGGCCATGGCTTCTTGAGTAGCAACAATCGAATTAATGTAATTTCCGCAGGCCTTGGCTTTAGTCAGTGTGCTATTTGGGTGATGGCGGCTAAAAGAAGAGACGCATAGGTTGATCCCTTCCTGTAATGCTTTATTCCCCATATAGGTGCCCCAAAACCAAGCGGCAACCATAACATTAAAGGTCGTGTCTTTGTTTAAAAGTAAGCCCAAAGATTCTGCACCTGTAAACACCAGCGGGCGGATATAGGCTGAATTCAGTTTATTTCTACGTAATAATTCTTGCTGAACTTCGTTGAGTTCTTCTTTGGTATAAGGGATCGGCATGTTCAGCATATGGGCTGAACGGTATAAGCGATCGGTATGTTCTTGTAGGCGGAAAATGGCGGTGCCTTTGGAAGTTTCATACGCACGTACACCTTCGAATACGCCAAAGCCGTAATGTAATGTGTGAGTCATGACATTAACATTGGCTTCTTCTATGGGTAAGTATTTGCCGTTTAACCAAACTAGACCTGAAAAAGGGGGTAGTCCCATGCTGTTACTCCTTTACCGCTGAATTTTCGAAAGACACATGATAGCATATTCGGGTTTGTTGACAATTTGTATTCATGGGGTTGGGATAGTTCTTTTAAAAGGAAAAAATTTAAATTAAATCGTTTTGCCTGGTGGGTATTGTTTTGGCCGATTTTGCGACAGCCATGAGGACAAAACAATACCCACCAGGCAAAACCACTTTTAAAAAAATTATCCGGATAAAAGCATCGTCTATTGGAGGTTGGGGGGCATTTTGGCCGATTTTG
>CAZPAA010000159.1:0-5113 GCA_964584425.1 uncultured Gammaproteobacteria bacterium
ATGTAAAATCAAACACTTAAACCTGGATTGCTTCGCCTTCGGCTCGCAATGACGGGTTTAGTTATCTGCATAATTCCCGGAGTTATTGTGAAATTACTTATAGGTCGGGTTAATCTAATAATAGTTGACAATTTAATATTATTTTGATAGATTACTAACTAGTGAATTTAATCTAAACCCTTACAATGAGGATAACATAATGAATGATAAATTCGATGAACTCACACAGTCACTCGATGCACTCACAAAGTCACTCGATGCACTCACAAAGTCACTCTTAGAACAGGTTACACTATTTAGAAATGAAAGTGCCAAACCAACCCAAGGCAGCGAAGCTCTTTTTGTAGTCACTCATGCTAGTCAAATAGCAGACTTAGACAATAAGATAAAAAATTTGTCTAACCAAATTTCTTATACTTTTTCCTCTGATAAAATTTCTGAGTTAGATCGTACGCATTTATCAGGCTTGAATAAGCAGTTAGAAGAAGCAAGACCCCAACTGACAAAATGGCTTTCTGAGCTCCCCTTATTGGAAAAAAATGCATCGATCCTAGAGGGATATCAGCAACAACTAGAATCTACGCCGTTACAAGTAGCATCTACGGCAAGCAAATTTACAAAGAGTTAAAAATCAACGTCACCATACGCCCAGTTTGTCCATCACGGCGGTAGGAATAAAAACGTTCACGGTCTTTAAACGTACAAAATCCACCGCCGTAAATCTGGGTAATACCTAATCGGTTTAAATATAAACGCGCTAATTGGTAAATATCTAAATAAAAATGCGAAGGTTTAGAACTTGCAACAAATGCTTGTTGATTTTCAGCATGAGCTTCCACAAACGCAGCATACACTTCCGGCCCTACTTCAAAAGATTCTGGCCCAATTGCGGGGCCAAACCATGCCATGATATTTTCTCTAGGCGCTTTAAAACAGTTCACACCGGATTCAATAATATTGGCCAATATCCCCTTCCAACCCGCATGTAGGGCGGAAATTTCCTGGCCATTTTTATCACACAATAAAATCGGTAAACAGTCAGCGGTTAATACAGCACATACTTTTCCGGGAAGCTGTGTGTAACTCCCATCGGCATCGGGAATTCCCTTTGGGGTTGATTCATCCAAAACCACCACCTTATCGCTGTGGATTTGGTTCAACCAATAAGGCTCAAGTGGGAGGGCAAAATCCAGCAAAAGCTTTTGCCGATTCAAAGCAACCACCGCAGGATCATCATCCACATGTGCGGCTAAATTGCCAAATGCGCGTAATGTCGTCAAACCCACAATATTCGGCGGCGCGGGCCAGTTTGGGGTGATACAAATCATTTATCTGTCTCCTTTTAAATCCCCCTTTGAAAAAGGGGGTGCCCGTTAGGGCGGGGGATTTTGAGATGCTTGTGTATAATCAGACATTTTTAAATCCCCCCTGCCCCCCTTTTTCAAAGGGGGATCATACCGAACTCAATCCCCCTTTTTCAAAGGGGGATTTTTTGTTATCATCGTAACATGCATATTCCCTTAAAAACCCGTATTATCGTTGGCCTCTCCGGTGGTGTCGACTCATCCGTCAGCGCCTTGTTGCTCAAGCAACAGGGGTATCACGTTGAAGGCCTGTTTATGAAAAACTGGGAAGATGATACTCAGTACTGTCAGAGTAATCAAGATCGCGCGGATGCACAAGCCGTTTGTGATGTGTTAGACATTCCCTTACACTGCGTTAATTTTTCCCGCGAGTACTGGCATGAAGTATTTGAGCATTTTTTGCGGGAATATCAGGCCGGGCGCACGCCTAATCCTGATGTGTTATGTAATCAATATATTAAATTTGATGCGTTCTTAAAACATGCCAAAAATTTGGGTGCGGATAAAATTGCGATGGGCCATTATGCACGCACGCAAATTGAGAACGGTCAAATTGTATTGAAAAAAGCCCTCGATGCCAATAAAGATCAAACCTATTTTTTAAATGCATTAACCGCAGAACAGTTAAAACATGCGATTTTCCCTATTGGTGAATTAAAAAAATCCGAGGTGCGCGCTTTAGCCAAACAATATCATCTGCCTACGCATGCGAAAAAAGACAGCACCGGGATTTGTTTTATAGGTGAGCGCAAATTTAAAGAATTTTTGAGCGAATATTTGCCCGCACAAAATGGAAAAATTGAAAACACTGAAGGCGAAGTGATAGGCGAGCACAGTGGTTTAATGTATTACACCCTAGGCCAGCGCCAAGGTTTAGGCATAGGCGGGATCAAAGACACACCTGAGGCGCCCTGGTATGTGATTAAAAAAGATTTGGATCGTAATGTTTTAGTCGTGGCACAGGGTGATGATGCAAATCTCTACACGCATACTGTATTTACCGATCATATTCATTGGATATCAGGGGAGGCACCCACATTCCCCTTCACCTGCCAAGCAAAAATTCGTTATCGGCAAGCGGATCAAGATTGCATCCTCACCCAAGTTTCACCGAATGAATTCCAAATTGATTTTAAAAATCCACAACGCGCCGCAACACCCGGACAATATATTGTATTTTATCAACTTGATTCATGCCTAGGAGGTGGTATGATTCAGCGTATAGATTAGAACGCAAGAGATCCCCCTTTGAAAAAGGGGGTGCCCGCGTCTAGCGGGGGATTTTGAGATGTGTGATTATACACAGAGATCTTTAAATCCCCCCTACCCCCCTTTTCCAAAGGGGACCTACTCGAGACTTCTGCTTTATACTAAACAAGGCATAATTCATGGATACGAAAACTCACAATATTACGATTGCCCTCGCAGGTATTTTTCAATCGAGCGCGATGGTGAAGCAATGGGCTTACCAAGGACAACTCGATGAGACTGCTTTTTTAGCGAGCATGGAGAGTTTACTTGATCTCAACCCCACAAATATGGCGGCGATTTATCATGATTTACATCAATTAAAAATTGGCATAAAAGCATTAGTTGATTTTTTCACCAAAGATCCTTCGCATCGCGATAAAGAAGTTGCAGGTTATTTTGTAGGCCTCGTCGTTTTGCAGAGAAAATTAAATAAACATCCAGAAATGCTAAAGCAAATTCATGACCGCATCCCGTTTGTCAGCACCCAAATTAAACATTTTGGCCTGAATCACCCGACTGTGATCGCGAATATCGCTGATATTTATACCAGCACCCTCAGCCAATTAAAATACCTGATCCATGGGAAAGGCAACCGCGCTTATCTTGAACAAGAGGAGGGATTAAATAAAATCAGGGCCTTATTATTAGCCGGCGTGCGCGCCGCCATTTTATGGAACCAAGTGGGTGGACGTTTATATCAATTATTTTTATTTCGTAAACGGTATAAAAATGCCGCACTAGAATTACTTAACCAAATCGAGGCGACAACATGAGTGAATTTAAATTAACTGCACTTTCTCCTTTAGATGGCCGTTATGCCGATAAATGTGATCCCCTGCGTTTAGTGTTAAGCGAGTATGCATTATTTAAATTTCGCCTGAAAGTAGAAATAGAATGGCTCATTCATTTATCCTTGCAAGATAATATTCCAGAAATAAAACCGATTAATAAAACCGATCAAGATTTTTTACAAAACATCCTTAAAAACTTTTCAGTCGCAGAAGCTGATAAAATTAAGCAGATTGAAACTACCACAAAACACGACGTAAAAGCGGTTGAATATTATTTAAAAGATAAAATTAAAGGTAATCCTAACTTATCAACCGTTTCTGAATTTGTTCATTTCGCCTGCACGTCTGAAGACATTAATAATTTATCTTATGCGCTGATGTTAAAAGAAACACAGCAGCAGGTGATCGTGCCCATCATAAAACGTATGCTGGATAAACTCATACAGATGGCAAAAGCTTATGCCGATAAATCCATGCTTGCACGCACCCACGGTCAAGCTGCATCGCCAACCACCATGGGCAAAGAAATTGCTAATGTCGCTGCACGCTTAAATCATCAGCTGAATATTTTTTCTAAACTTGCGATTACCGGCAAGATCAACGGCGCGGTTGGAAATTTTAATGCGCATGCGATTGCTTATCCTGAAGTCGATTGGATCAAAATCAGTAAAAACTTCGTCGAGGATTTAGGTTTAAGTTACCAAATGTTCACCACCCAAATCGAGCCGCATGATAATCTTGCAGAATTGTTACATGATTTTATTCGCATCAATACGATTTTGCTGGATTTTAGTCGCGATGTGTGGGGATATATTTCACTCGGCTATTTTACCCAACAAGTCATCCAAGGCGAAGTCGGCTCCTCCACCATGCCACATAAAGTCAATCCCATCGACTTTGAAAATGCCGAAGGCAATTTAGGCTTATCCAACGCAATTGCGAGCCATTTAGCCGAGAAATTACCAATCTCCCGCTGGCAGCGCGACTTGACTGATTCAACCGTGCTGCGCAATTTAGGCACGGTGTTTGGGCATGGTTATTTGGCTTTTAGTGCAATCTTACAAGGCTTAGAAAAGTTGATGCTGAATCCTTCACGTTTAGAAGAAGATTTAAATAGCAACTGGGAAGTATTGGGTGAAGCGATTCAAACAGTGATGCGCCGTTATGGTATTAGTGAACCTTATGAAAAATTAAAATCCCTCACCCGCGGGAAGAAATTAGAAAAAGCGATGCTGCATGATTTTATCGAGGCACAAGATTTGCCCATCGAGGTTAAAACAAGACTAAAACAACTGACCCCCATGAGCTATACTGGTTATGCTAACCAACTCGTAACCAAACAGTATGACTGAGCAAGAAATCGCCTTAATAGCACAGCTACAAGCCATCTTGGAGGCTGCTAAAACGACTACTCCGATCACCCCAGGCGATCCCATCACCAAGGCTTTGCTTTTTTTTGATACGTTTCCAAACCTGACCTTATGTTACTTTGATGCGGTTGAGAAAATTGATGAAATCCCCACCGCTGATAGAATTTTTTTTAAAGCCTTGGCTAATCGAATTCGTCCTGAAGTTTCATCCAAGTTGATGCCAATAAGCTTAACCGAAACGTTGGGCAAGAATGGAAATTTAGGGCTTCATATTCAAAAATTAGCCCTGCAAATAACGACATTTATATAAAAAAATTTACCCCCACTCTTTGCCTTG
>CAZPAA010000160.1:0-5042 GCA_964584425.1 uncultured Gammaproteobacteria bacterium
GGGTTAAGGCGCGGCACCCCTAATGCTGAGGTCGTGGGTTCGTGTCGCGCTCTAGCGCTGTCTTGAAATACTGTCCGAATATGTTCCCAATGTCCTCTAATACCGCCAACTGGAGCTATAAAATATATTCCGGCTAGCGCAGAAAAACAGGTCAAAGAACCCGACTTAGCAGCAGTGTGGCGTTGAATCTTGTCTTTGTGAGGGGCAAAAAAAAATGGCGGGAGACCCGCCATTTTTTGATTGCTCACTCTACTTAGAACTTTTGTAAAGGATGTTTTAACTTCGTAGATTGGTTCACAAAACCATAGCCATGTCTGTCGTCGAGGACTTTTTTGTCCGCTGGTGGTGTAAACTTTTGCCCCGTTACTTGTGCAACACCTATAAAAAGATCAAACGCAGATAAGTTAATTTTATTAAGTTTTGTTGCCGTATTAGCCTGTCTTGTCATCAGTTTGGCAATTAATTCTTCATTATCTTCACCAACTGTTTTTCCAACTAGGGTTCTGAGGGTACTATTAAAGCCATCCTTGCTAAAAGAGCTAAAATCAGAATTCTTAAATTCACGAACTAACTCACGATGTGCAAGCTCTGCTTTTGCAGCTTCTTTTTGATATTTATAAAGATCTTCTGCACTTAAACTACCTTTAGATGCTGCAGTATAAACGAGTCTATGCGCAGCTTGTCCTGCAGCTGCCCTTGCTGCAATTTCCAATATCTGGACAGCTGAAACAACATCTACAAATGAAACGTTTCCTGGTGTTTGAGAAGCTGAGGCTTGCTTTACATTGTTGGCAGAGGCCACATCTTGTTCTGCTTCAGCTACTGCTACTACACTTGCAACTCCAGTGGTAATAGAACGTGTGGCATCTTTAATTTCTTTCTTGGAGGCTTTAACATTTTTGTTAAGAGGCGCTTTCCCTTCTAAGGCAAGTTTCTCTTCATTGTTAAGCTCAATACCTTTATCAGCAAAGACATTTTTCGCGGCTTGTGCACGTTTTTCATTAACTGCGTCAATTTTTCCACCAAAATATGCAATAGAATCTGCAGGAGTAAGAATTCTGTTCTCTTTTGACCCTGGTTGAATAGTTTGTCGAGCAGTTGTCTGCTGATTAGACAAAACTTGAATCACATTGCCTTTGTCGTTAGATGAAGTTACGCCCTGAGCTTTAAGCGCTTCTACTCTACGTTGTTGAAGTTTTAATTCAGCAATCATTGCGTCTTTCGCAGCAACTGCTTGAGCCGCAAAACGCTTATCTTTATTAATTTGTTCATTTACTAATTTAATATCATCTTTAATATCATCTAGTACTGGCATTTTGATATACTCCTACGGTTTTTTGGAACTTAAGACCATCCTATCAAACTTCCGCTCAGTACGCAAGCTAAATGTTCACTTTTTTTGAACTTTTAGAGGGGTTTTAAATCGTTTTAAATGGAGCCAGGCGGGATCGAACCGCCAACCTCCTGCGTGCAAGGCAGGCGCTCTCCCAGTTGAGCTATGGCCCCATAAAATCGTTATGAGAATCAATATACTGGGTCTGGGTGGACTCGAACCACCGGCCTCACCCTTATCAGGGGTGCGCTCTAACCAGCTGAGCTACAGACCCGTGGAGTCGTTATTCTACCGTGCTGTTATGCATTGTCAACTAGAAAAATCATTTAGATTAAGTTCATAGCGAGTCATTTGGGGGGAATAGGATGGTTAAATCCGTTTTTTTAAAGTCCACATCTAGGGTCAGAATTTTATCCCGACTCACCTTTGCAAGCGCATAGGCATAACAATCTCCCAAATTAAGGGGGAATCGCAGGCGGGCTGCTGCTGCAATTTGAGACTGTTCAATATCGGGAGGAATGAACTTTATCGGGCTATTTAATAATTGGGTTGTTAATAACTGATGATTTTGTGGCTGGCGATCTTCTAGCTGGATTAAAACCTCGGTTAAATTAACCGTACTCATTTTTAAATCACCATACGAGCTATTTAACTGCTCTGCCGCCCAGAATGCGTACTGTTCCTTGAAGTAAATGGCTAAAATAACAGAGCTATCAATGATCATTGCTTAGACTCCCATAAATCATCCTCATCTTTAAATCTTGGCTGACGAGGCACGGGAGTCAGCCCTTCACCTATCCAGCGAGTAAAATCCACGCTCACTTTTTGGGCAAGACGTCGCGTTAGACTCTCTTGCACTGCGGCGCGTATGGCTTGGGCTTTTGTTTGGACACCGGTGATTTCCATATATTCCTTTAGCTGCTGCTCAAATTCAGGGGTGGTATGTAAGTTAATTTGGCTCATTTTGCGCTCCTTTCTGTACATTATATACAGTAAATAAGTCATGGGCAAAAGGCCGTAAATAAAAATAACTTGTTTGAGTCAAAATAACAATATAATATTATCTTATTAGATTAGATTTTGACAATAAAAACATTTTGGAATGGAAAATCCCCATTCACCCTAAAATCCATCTGGGTAAAGGTAAAGTTTTGGGGTTTATCTAGAAGGGAAGTACGGGTGAATTCGATTTTATCGGGGGATGTGTAGCAAGCCCAAGTTTGTTGGGAGTCTATGAGCGGGGTTTTTTGGGCGAAGGCTTTGGGGGTAAAGATGCCGATATTTACTCCATTTTCTGCCCTGGCGGAATAATAGGTAAAGGCTTGGGCGCCTGCCTCGCGTAATTGTGTGCCTAGGGCTTGGCTGTGCTGATAATTATCCTTGGCGGAAATTTTATCCTTATATTGGTCGAATAAGGGTTGGTTTAAATACACGCCCTGCTTTGTCGCTATTTTGGCTTGATAAGCGGTTAATTGCAGCTTATTACTAGTGAGAACCGCACTTGTTCCCATAAAAAACAATAAGCGATAAAACGCGACCTCTGCAAAAGCTGTGGGGAGAAATAGGCTGCCATACCAGAGCGATCGTTGTAATATAGTGCCAAATCGGGATCCATACCGTAGTGGTGGATACCGAAAAGGCGTGCTGAGTAAAAAATGTAAGCCTAGAAATTCCGCTTCCCGAGGAATGGGGGGTTTTGCGTTATTTTCGAGGAGTTCTTCTAAGCGCATTTGTTCTTCCAGGGAATCTACTAATTTACGGGTAGAAGAAATATGCTGGCCTTCGACGACTCGCCAAGCGGTACATTCAAGCGGGGTAATCGCGTCCTTTCCCTGACATAAAGTCCATAAATCATCCATTATAACTTCCCACGCATCACATCTAGGTAATTCGTCACCGCAACCAGACCTTGGACTTGGGTGATCAGATCCAATGGAACCCCATTTAAATGGTAATTATATTGGTGGAACCAGCGCCGACAATTCTCCTCATCCCCGCCTAAAATGGCATCTAAGCTGCGATATAAGCGGATCAATAACAAGGCCAACTCCCCTGCTTTTGTATGGGGATTTAAGGTTTTTTGCCCATGATAAAGCCGGCTGGCGCTGGTCTCGCTTAACCCAATGATTTGCGCCAGTTGCTTTTGATTGATGTTTAGACGTTCTGCCAGGCGTAATAAGGCCTTGTGGAGTACGGTTTGTTCGAGGATGTTGGGTTTAGGATGGGGCATAAGTTATCCTGTAGTTTCATTTGGAATTATAGATATTAATAATTTCAAATGCAAGTTAAATTATCCTTGCAATTTTATCCAATTCTTGTTAGAGTGGAATTATTAAAAATATGTAAGGTAACAAACATGTACGATAAAATTATTACATCACCGAATAAAGTACTCGCGGGTGGAGCTGATTATTTAGCCAGTAACCCTGATATGTTTAGTAAGTTATTAAGAGAGAATCTACCTGCTGCACAACGTTATCTTGAAGCAATGGAGCCCGCTCACGTTGCCAGAATAGCTACAAACAGCCCGCAATTTATATCTAATATGATAAGACTTAGCGCAGCAAACGTTTGTAAGCAAGATAAGCCGGATTCAAATGAGGTTAAATTAACCCCTAATGATGATGTTGTTTTAAATTATCTACGTGAAAATACCCAATTTTTGGAACAACACCGCTCACAAAATAAGGGGGCGTACAACTTTTTAGATAAGTCTGAAAAATATTACTTTACTCTTACAGGCGGGGCTGTGGATTTGGCGTATACAAATAATGCTAAAGTTTCTTACCCTCTAGTAGATGGCCATATTTCGTGGAATCGTCCCAATTGTGAAAATTTATATCTAGATAAACTTCCACTAGATGAAGTACATAATCGCATCATCAATTTTACTAAGACCCTATTCAACAAATTAAGGGGTATTGAAAACGCACCGCTCAAGGAAAGCTGTCTTGATGCAGGATTTACAGAAACGAAACCAAGCACAAGTTTCAGCTGGACAAATAGTAATAATACGCCTCCAAATTTATATGTCCAGTTATTTGACCTGAACAAGCCGGCGCTTTTAACAATCGCTATTGAATGCACCTCCCCCGCCATAATGTGGCATGAATTATGTAAGTCACGCACTCAAAAAAACTTGAAAAAATTAATCTTTCAAAACTTACCCAATCAGGAATGGGAAAAAGTTTTTTTCGCAATATTAAAGAAAATGGAAGAACTTCCGGTCGATCAAATTAATATATATGGTAATTGCACCCACATTACCAACAGCTTGCGAAAAATATATAATAAAGGCAATAACAATAATAATGGAAATAAGGAAAATATTGCAGAAACTTTTGCAAATCTCGCATCCAATGTAAATGCAGAACAAATGGCACCACCACCCCCTTATGCAGCATCCAATTCTGCACAGGATTATGAGGGTCGCATAAGAACATTGGAAAGTTTGGTAAGCATGCAACAAGGGCAAATACAGCAATTACTTGCAAGGACTGCTTTTCTGGAAAGTTTAATCAGAGAAGAACCTAAAAACTCAAATGATGCCGAAAACAGAAATCCAACCTTTGGAAATTAAACAAATCTACACTAGACTCTTGCAATATTAATCAACAAGTGTAGGCCTTCTGTTGCTAAAAAATTTGCAAGCAAGAATGGAAAATCTAGAAAACTCGTTAATACACGAGAACAAAAATTTTCTTCGTCA
>CAZPAA010000161.1:0-5028 GCA_964584425.1 uncultured Gammaproteobacteria bacterium
AAAAATTTCATTAAAACATTTAGTTCCGCATTTATCTGACCTCCTGGGCCAGGAGGTAGAGTTTGCTGATGATTGTATCGGCCCGGAAGCCGTTGCTAAAGCAAAAGCTTTATCAAAAGGACAGGTATTGCTGCTGGAAAATCTTCGTTTCTACAAAGAAGAAGAAAAAGGTGATGTTGAGTTCGCAAAAAAACTGGCTGCTTTGGGCGATGTGTACGTAAATGATGCATTTGGTACTGCGCATCGTGCGCATGCTTCAACTTATGGTGTTGCGCGTTACGCACCACTTGCAGTTGCAGGCCCGTTACTTGAAGCAGAATTAAAAGCACTCGCACAAGTATTAGAAAAACCCAAACATCCTGTGGTTGCGATTGTCGGTGGTTCTAAAGTGTCGAGTAAATTGATGGTACTCAATACACTCAGCCAAAAAGTAGATAAGCTGATTGTAGGCGGTGGTATTGCAAATACATTTTTAGCTGCATCTGGATTGAATATCGGTAAATCATTATTTGAACCTGATTTAGTGCCACAAGCACGCACCTTGCTCGCAACCATGCTTGCGCAAGACAGACAAATTCCCTTACCTGTGGATGTAGTGGTTGCAAAAGAATTTAGCGCAACTGCGAATGCAACAGTCAAACCCGTTGATAAAGTTGAAAATGATGAAATGATTCTAGATATTGGTCCGCAAACCATTACACAATATAAAGAATTATTAAATCATTCCAATACTATTTTATGGAATGGGCCTTTAGGTGTATTTGAATTTCCTCAGTTTGCAAAAGGCACAGAATCCATAGCCCACGCAATTGCTCAGTCCAATGCATTTTCTGTAGCAGGCGGCGGTGATACACTCGCAGCTATTGATGAATTTGGTGTGCATGAACATATTTCATATGTTTCCACCGGTGGCGGCGCATTTTTAGCATTTTTAGAAGGCAAGCAATTACCAGGCGTTGCGATCTTAGAGCAACGTGAATATGACCGAGAACACGTTTAAGGAGAAATCATGGCCATTATTACATTAAGACAATTATTAGATCATGCTGCAGAACACCAATACGGTATCCCTGCATTTAATGTGAATAATCTTGAGCAAATGCGCGCGATCATGTTGGCAGCTGATGCGACCAATAGTCCGGTGATTGTGCAAGCATCCGCGGGTGCACGCAAATATGCAGGCGCTAGTTTTCTACGGCATTTAATTTTGGCAGCAAGTGAAGAATGGCCCCATATTCCATTGTGCATGCATAAAGATCACGGCGCATCCCCTGGCGTTTGTCAGCGCTCAATTCAATTAGGTTTTACCTCGGTGATGATGGATGGATCACTTGAAGAAGACATGAAAACGCCCAGCACGTTTGAATATAATGTTCATGTCACAAAAAACGTGGTGGCGATGGCGCACAGTTGTGGTGTTTCCGTTGAAGGTGAATTAGGTTGCTTAGGATCACTTGAAAGTGGTAAAGCCGCCGAAGAAGACGGCTCAGGCGCCGATGGTCATTTATCGCATGAACAATTATTAACCGATCCCGAGCAAGCCGCGCAGTTTGTTAAAGCCACTCACGTGGATGCACTTGCGATCGCAATTGGCACCAGTCACGGCGCATATAAATTTACCCGCCCACCGACAGGCGATATTTTAGCGATCGACAGAATTAAAGCGATCCACGCACGCATTCCTGATACTCATTTGGTCATGCACGGTTCTTCTTCCGTCCCGCAAGATTGGGTGAAAATAATTAATGACCATGGCGGTGATATGGGTGAAACGTACGGTGTGCCAGTTGCAGAAATTCAAGAAGGGATTAAGCACGGCGTACGCAAAGTGAATATCGACACCGATTTACGCATGGCTTCCACCGGCGCTATTCGTAAATATTTTAATGATCATCCCAAAGAATTTGATCCCCGTAAATATTTACAAGCCGCCACCAACGCAATGATGGAAATTTGCAAAGCCCGCTACGAAGCCTTCGGCACCGCAGGGCAAGCCGATAAAATCAAAGTGCTTTCACTAGAAGCCATGACCGCGCGTTATACCAAAGGTGAACTCGCCCCGAGAGTGCATGATTGAGTAAATAACCCCTAACGCTACGTGCCGCGATGCTGGAACGGGTCCGGCACATAAAGCGCCTTGATTTCTTCAATTTTTCGTTTAAACCGGGAGTTAATTCCCAAATAAACGAAAATATAACCAAACGCTTAATCAAAACACCCAAAGTTTATTTTCTAGATACAGGATTATGTGTTATTTAACGCGTTGGCCTTCTGCCAGTGCCATAAATAAAGCCAGAGGCACTTTGCTGGCAATTCCTTTATCCACTTCAGCACAAGAAATTCCACCTTTAACCATTAAGCTTTATTTTAATGGCACGTATTCTTGCGCGGTCATTGATCAAATGCGTGCTTTAGATAAAAAGCGTTTTATCAGAAAAGAAGGCGAGCTCACCACGTTTGATGTTCATCAAATTGAAGATGGTTTGCGCCAGGTGTTGTGTTTGTAAGATATTTAAAGAAGTTTAAGCCGACGAGGCAATATCTCCCTGGTTTTTCCAAATTTACATGCAATTTATCCATTTTATGGACAAATTGCATATTTCTATGTAAAATAGGTTCATGTACAAGAGACTGTTAAATATCGATCCCAATAGCCACCAGAGTATATTTCTGTTTGGCCCTAGAGGGACGGGCAAAACCCATTGGGTGCAATCCCACTTTAAAGATGCGCTTTATATCGATTTATTAAATACGGGTATCTACAGTTCATTATTAGCAGCCCCCCAGCGCCTGCAATCCATGATCCCAAAAGGTTTTAAAAATTGGATCATTCTTGATGAGGTGCAAAAAATCCCTGAATTATTAAATGAAGTGCATCGTTTGATTGAAAATGAAAAATTTAAATTTATTTTGACTGGGTCGAGTGCGCGCAGTTTACGTCGTAAAGGCACCAATTTATTAGCAGGAAGAGCGCTGAATTATACAATGCATCCTTTGGTGTGCCAAGAATTAGGGGAAGATTTTGATTTACAACGGGCTTTAAAATATGGCCTATTACCCACGGCAGTGACGAGCCCTCAACCTGCACATTATCTAGAAACTTATGTCACCACTTATTTGCGTGAAGAAATATTACAAGAAGGGATCACGCGCAATCTTGCTGAATTTGCAAGATTTCTAGAGGTGGCTAGTTTTTCACAAGGTAGTATTTTGAATATGTCGAGTGTTGCGCGTGAGGCTGCGATTTCACAAAAAACAGTAGTAGGATTCTTCAATATTGTTGAGGATTTATTATTAGGTGTAAAAATCCCTGTATTTACCCGAAAAGCACAAAGACAACTCGTATCGCATCCTAAGTTTTATTTTTTCGATACAGGTGTTTATCGCACTATAAGGCCGAGTGGTTTACTCGATACAGCAGAAGAGATTGACGGTGCGTGTTTGGAAACATTAGTACTGCAACACTTATTAGCGATTAACGATTACTATCATTTAAGATATCAAATTTATTTTTGGCGCACACGCAATAACGTAGAAGTAGATTTTATTCTTTATGGAGAGCATGGACTTCATGCAATTGAAATAAAACGCAAAAGAAAATTAGATCATAAAGATTTTTCAGGATTAAAAGCGTTTGCAAAAGATTATCCAATGGCACAGTTAACTTTGATTTATGGAGGAGACGAGAAGCTTTATATCGATAATATTCAGGTGTTACCTGTCACTCAAGCATTATTTATGTTACCGGAGATATTGCAAAAAAGTTTTTAATAAGCCTATAGGGTGCTTTTTCAGCCCGCTTCTATCTGCTTGAATTTCCTTTCTTTTTAGAGTAGTATGTACCAGTTAGTGGGGATACCATTATGGTGGCAAAGAATATGGCTCTTGAAAATAAAACAAAAGAAAGTTTAGAATCAACTCCTGAGCTGTTAAATTTTATTATGGAGTGGGATGTATATTACCAACAGAAAATGGTAGGCATTCCCCTCTTTGATGCAAATAAAACGAGCCAATGGACTAATGGGCAAAAAGCTCATTTTATAAAAGTGTTTTATCACTGTCGGGGGCATTTTCATGAGCTTATGTGGTTTATTGTAAGCTATGCGCCTGACAAAAAATCAAAAGATATGATCTTAAAAAATATTGCTGATGAAGTGGGTGAACATGGTCTTTCTCACGAAAAGCTATATGGAATTACCGCAAAGGCGGTTGGTGTTGATATAACCAAAGAGTACATCGATCACGAAACTTATTTACCATTTTGTAAGGCTTTTAACCGGGGTCATTTAAAATGGCTAAATGAACATAACTGGGAAAGCAAAATATCAGCTTTTGCGGCTTTAGAACGGCTAGATAATGTTGATTATTTAAAAGGTAGGGCGTTGGCAGAAAGCATTGGACTAAAAGGAAAAGAACTCACATTTTTTAACGTCCATATTCATGTGGATCACTTTGGCGATGTTTTACGTACAGCTTTGGTTGATTTATGGAATAAAAACCCTATCCTAGTAAAGGAAGCATTTTACTTTATAGCAGATCACCAAATAAAAATGTGGCGGGACTTATCAGATGAAGTTTTCAGCTTCGAAACCAAGAGAACTGACGCTGTTGAAGTTGCTACATAATCTTCATCAAACCATTAATATCCGTGTAAATAGTTTTGGACCTCAATATTTAACCTTCGCTATTTTTGGACTCATTAATTATCCAATATACTACGTGATCTGGATTTTTATTAATGAGAATAATTATGAAAATTTACCGCTGAGACTTATAGCCACTTTCCTTTGTTTGGGTTTATTGTTAAAAAATAAGTGGCCAGAACATTGGAAAAATGAATGGTTGCCTATTTATTGGTATTTTACTTTAACATATTGCTTGCCTTTCTTTTTTACTTTTATGTGGTTGCATAACCTAGAATCTAAAATATGGATTATGACATTTACCAGTATAATTTTTTGGCTGGTATTATTGGTCGATCTATTCAGCGCATTTTTTATTTTGCTTATTGGTATGAGTGCGGCTGTT
>CAZPAA010000162.1:0-5016 GCA_964584425.1 uncultured Gammaproteobacteria bacterium
GTTGTCGGTGGTGAAATTCATCGGGGTTTCGAGGTTGATCTTGCTCTTCGCATCTGATGGTGGTTTATCTTCACTTGGCCTTGAGATTTCTCTCTAATTAGCTTTCTGTGATTACTTGGACGTGCAGGCATAGCTGATGAAGTGCTATTTGCTGACGAAACTATGGATGACGTTGTTACAGAGGGGGAAGAGTCTTTCCTCGATCCGTTGCTTACCTTTTGCTCCTCAGTCACTGATTCCGGTGAAGTAGGAGTAGGAGTGGCAGCATATTCCGTAGAGAGCAGAACTGCCGCTGCCTCTATATCTTTGGCTGTCTTTTGTTGCCCGCCGAAATAATACCAGCGGATTCTTTCATATAGTGAGGCCATGCTCTCGCATCCTTACAGTGTTTCAGATTCACTAGTGCACTAACTATTCTACCTTTTCCAGGCCCATATAGCTATCTGAACACATCATTCTTAAGGTAACCTTATCGGTTAAAATCTATTAAAATCAAACAGTTATACTTGGTTTTGGGTCTTAATTTGGGCTGCCAAGGGGTGAATTAGCTGTTTTTGCCCATTTGGAATGCCTAAGCGAGATGTTGGAATTGTTGTACTAGGCAGTAACACAGAAATGTCTAAAAGACGAAACAAATTAAACTCCTACAATTAACCTGTCATACTGGCATTGTTGTTGAGTTTACAGACATTGTCAATAGGTGTTTTTACGGGTTAATATATTCTGCATTATTAAAACATAAAGGTTAACTATGTCAATTGAAGCACGAAACGATACATTGCAAAATCGCAAAAAATTAGAATTGCCTAATGGCGCAGATCAATTATTATTGCATTCGTGCTGCGCGCCGTGTGCGGGTGAGATCATGGAAGCGTTATTAGCTGCAGAAATTTCCTATACGATCTTTTTTTACAACCCGAATATTCATCCTAAAAAAGAATACGACATTCGCAAAGAAGAAAATATTCGTTTTGCAGAAAAATACGGCATTCCTTTTATCGATGCCGATTATGATCGTGATGAATGGTTTAAGCGCGCAAAAGGCATGGAAAATGAACCCGAGCGCGGTATTCGTTGCACCATGTGTTTTGATATGCGTTTTGCCCGCACCGCTTTATATGCGCATGAACATGGTTTTAAAGTGATTTCAAGTACGCTTGGCATATCACGTTGGAAAAATTTTGATCAAATCAATGATTGCGGGATCCGCGCCGCTAAACCGTATGCAGACATGACGTACTGGACATACAACTGGCGCAAAGAAGGAGGCTCACAACGCATGTTGCACATTTCCAAGCGCGAACATTTTTATGCGCAGCAATATTGCGGGTGTGCGTATTCTCTGCGTGATACCAATAATTGGCGTGTTGCCAATGGGCGTGAAAAAGTGAAACTGGGTGCGGATTATTATTCGTCATCATCTTGAGAAATTCCGTCATTGCAAACGTATGCTCCGTAATTGAGAACGTAAGCCCCGTCATTGAGAATGTAAGCTCCGTAATTGAGAACGTAAGCCCCGTCATTGCAAACGTAAGCTCCGTCATTGCGAGCCGAAGGCGTGGCAATCCAGGTTCATTTCTTGAATTAGCATTGGCACCTGGATTGCTTCGCTGCGCTCGCAATGACGGAGGTTACGAAAATAATCGTGCAAAACTATTACTAAACGTCTGCGCAAGTTTTAGAGTAAGGCTTTCACTACCAAACCAGCGGTAAATATCAGCTGGCTCATTCGAAAATATTGCATTCGGCGCGTCCGGCATAAACGGTGAAATACCCGGCATCAGCTGACCGATTTGGTTTTTTTCTTGCGCAAAGGGTAGGCTAACAATGAGTCCAGTATTTGGATTGCTGTGATCTGTAGGATCATGACCCGTATATGCGAACAAATTACTATTGGCTTGTATTCTTATTTGCTGAACCATTTCTGGTTTATTTAATGGCAAAATATCTGAGTTTTGAGCATTCAGTTCATTGTAAATCTCTAGCCCAAAATAGGGTCGAATAATTTTTTCTAGCATAAAGATGCGTAATTCACGTGTGCACGCAGCTTCTTGATTTTGTTCAGGGAATTGATAAATTGCAATTTCACTGTCGGTTCTACCATCTAAAGATCGCTCGTTTAGATTGGCGCTGCCAATGATTGCATTAGTATTATCAAAAATAGCGCATTTCGAATGAATATAAACCGGATAGCGCGCATTATGTTGCACTAATCCTGCGCGCGTTTGTTGTGGCGCCGGTGAATTAGCAACGCCATGCCACTTCGCAAATGAGATGACACTCATATATTGGGTCCAGCATACGCCTGTGGCTGCTTCAATTGCGCGCATACAACGCGTAATGGTTTTAAATTGTAATTCACGTACAGGTTCAACATTGAGCACATTACCCGGTTCACCATTGGGTATTAATGGAAGCGCTAAATAAACATGAAAGGGTTTCCCTTGTTGATGCATTAAAATAATTTTTTCAACTAATGCATTAGGAATACGGTTGTGAGCATCCTCTTCCATTTGAGTAAAATACTGTGATTCCAGGTAAATATATTCTTTGGCGAAATAAATCGCTTGAAGCAACGCTTTATGAATGCTTTTCTCATGGGTTTTTTCTGCGGAGGAAATCAGTAGCTGCGCTTGCCATATCCCTGATGGTGAATGAGGTGGATTGGAATAATGTTTAGTTAAATGCAAATTGATGCGATTTTCTGCCGGGCTGTTTGCAAACCAGGATGAATTAGTGGATTGCCAGCGTTTGGCAAATTCTTGCGCCATATCGCTAACAACTGCGCCGCGCACGTGTGCTTGCATCTCATGCCAAGGCATGCGTAAATTCGTACCCATAATTTTACGCCACTGTTCGCCTTGAAAAGTGCGATAGACATTGAATGCTGCGCCTTGATTATTATCGGTATTGATGAGTGGATGTTCATTCCAATCAAATTTTCCGATTGCTAAATCCGCACTGCCGTAAAAAGCATGTAGATTTTGCTGGTCATCATCCAAAATCAGCATTTTTTGATGTTGTGATCTGCCAAATGTGCAATTGACAAATTGGATTGATAAATTGCCGGGTAAATTACCGTAACGATTCATGTAGGCTGTCACTTGACTAGGATAATTTAAATTAAGCGATCGGTCCCATACTTGAATAGCTATTAACATGTCTGGATTTTTTGTGGCTTTCTCTATTAATAGTTCGCCTAATGTAGGTAGTGTTTGCATAAACGCCACATAACTTTCGGTGAAATTGAAAAAAGGATGAGGAATGCTAATCTCTTCTGTTGATTTATTTTCTATTAATATTTGTCTGGCCAGTGGATGTTGTGGCTGAAAATTTCTAATGGCGATGGCTTGTGCTTGGATATTTTCTGCATCTTTCTCGATTAATGCAATGGCTAATAATCCTTGATAGGCCATGATGCAGTGCACATCATTTTTTAATAATTTTTGATAAATCCATTTGGCTTTTTTAAGATCATATTTTGCAGTATGAATATGCGCTTGTGCGAGATAATAATAGCCGCTGTAGGTAAGGGATTCGTAAATTTTTACGTTTTTTTCGGCCGCGTCAAGATTATTTTGCGATAAATACAATTCAATTAATACAAAAAGATATAAGGGCTGCTTAGGCTTTTTTTCCAGCGCCTGTTCGATACAGGTGAAAGCTTGGGTTAAATTATTTTGCTGCGCATAAAAAATTGCTAAAAAATATTGTGCATTGGGATAATCTGGATCATCGATTCCAACTGCTTGATAATGTGTAATGCAATCAGCATTGTTTTGCTGATGCAAAATTAATCCATCGCCGAGTTGTTTACCAAAAAAAGGTAAGTGAATTTCAGGATGAAATAACCAAGCGCTTAATAATATCGTACGTTTTGCGGTATAAATCCCTAAAGCAATATCACGAAAGCCTCCAGATAAACCAAAGGCATCGTCGCTTAAATTACTGTAGAGTTGAATATGATGATTATTTCGCACGGGATAAGTGGCTTTGGGCTTAGAGTCATACCGAATCGGGATGCCCTGGGCGGTTAAATATTTACGTTCTTTATAAGTAAACATATAGACCCTTTGCCGTTGATATTAACTGGGCCCCGCGTATAAAGTGCGGGGCCTCGCAGATGACTAATATCTATTCTGCTGATTCTGCTGCGGAAATTGCTGTTGCACAGGTGGATATGAGGGGGCACCGTATGGCGGGGGAGTGCCCTGCTGCAACTGCTGTGGAGTCATCGGTTGATAGGGTGGAGGCTGAAATTGCCCCTTTTGCTGCTGGTTTCTATACTGTGTTTGCATTTCAGAACTCTTTGTACCTAAGCCCGAGCTCCCCTTCGTTGAAGTCACAACGGTAGATGATTTACTATCATAAGGCCAACACCAATAACAGGTAAAACAACAGCATAAAAAATCTGTACATGTAGGCCCTTGATTTTGATTATCGTCATCTATGTTATTGTATTGATTCTTTGATGAACCGCCGGCTGGCACTGGGCCGCTTGTATCACAGCAACATCCGCAATCACATCCACCGCAATCACAATTTCCACAATCACCGCTCATAATTATGCTCCTCGATTTATTGGTTATAGGTAGGAGTCTAACAAGGGATTCTTAAAAAAAGCTTAAGGAGAAATTCTTATGGGACTTACGCAAAACCATTTGTAGGGACGCAACATGTTGCGTCCCAGAAATGGCGAGAGTCACGCATCTGTGATTTTACCGACACTTGGACGCAACATGTTGCGTCCCTACAAACGGTTTTGCGTAAGCATCTTAGTGAGATAGAAATTTTTTAATCAGTTTTGCACAGGTTTCACCCTGATCTAACCAAGGATAATGCGCAGCCTCTGTAACAATCTCAAGCTGGCAATTCGGCAGCGCATCTGCAACAATTTTTGCTTGCGCAGGTGAGCCAAACACATCTCTATCACCGGAAATATATAACACCGGCTGCTTATGGGACTTACGCAAAACCATTTGTAGGGACGCAACATGTTGCGTCCCAGAAATGGCG
>CAZPAA010000163.1:0-5014 GCA_964584425.1 uncultured Gammaproteobacteria bacterium
GGTCTTGAAAACCGTTGAAGTATACTCTACTTCCCAGGGTTCGAATCCCTGTCTCTCCGAAAAAAAATTAAAAATCAATATGTTATTAGGTTCTGGTTAGCTGACCTAAAGTATCAAATAAGTCCCAAAAAAGCACACTGTCACTTCTTGCAATCGCATAGATAATTGGATACGTTTGCGCTCGCTGTCTGCTGTTAATACTCTGACCGTCACGATTTGTCCAGTTTTAACTACTGTTCTTGGATCCTCGACAAACTTTTCTGCCAACTCTGAAATATGTACTAAACCATCTTGATGTACACCAATATCTTGTAGCCGTGATTTTTGCTTCTAGAGCGGCATCTAATTTCCCTTGTTCTTGAATGGATTTTAAAATCGTTTTTTTACGATCTTGCAGTTCACGCAAATAGGTTAAGCGTTCCTCTAAATCACGCAAATGTGTATCGGTTAAACCACCTGTCGCTTCTTTGCGATAGCGTGAAATAAAAGGCACGGTTGCACCTTCATCTAATAAATCAATCGCAGCTTGTACTTGTTTGACTCCGAGCGCTAATTCACTGGCAATGAGCTCTGCATTCGATGAAGTAGACATGTGATTTCCTATCTAAATTTTCAAAAGAAGTGGTTATACTCTGGATTATCAGGACTTTCTAAAGAACAGGCAATGCATGTTCTGCCCAGGTATGCGCGAGTTTTTGAAATTCCTCGTTGATATTTTCATTTTGGCGAAAATCTTCACCGCTCATGACCGTAACCATTTCTTTAATGAGCGCGCCAGTTTTGCTATCGGTGAATTTTAATTCAACCACTAAAACCGCATTTTTACTGTCAAGGCCAGTGGCTTTAGACGCAAGTTTAATGGCGGCAGAAACGGGAATAACGTTCCAAACTTTGAAACCTTCTTTTTCAACGAAGGCACCCGTGATCGCTATTTTTACGCGCATAACGCCAAATCCTGGTGTTTGCGTGACTTCATATTTATTGCTTATCACTTGCTGTAAACCTGCATCAATTTCTAGCCGCGCTTTTTCAATATTTTCATGGGTGATAGGGCTTTCATGTTTAGGATCTTGGTAAACATATATAGGGTCAATCATGACGGCAAAATATTGGGTTGGATCGATATTTGGATTTTGATAAACAAAAATGTGCATGTCATCTTCGCTTAAAACAGGTTGCAATAATTCATTGTTTTCCAAAAAACCTGAAGGTTCCGGTGCTTTTTTAGATGAATTTGAGCATCCTGTCATAAATGCAATGAGTGTGAAAAGCACAAGAAATACGTATTTTTTCATAAATTATGCCTTAAAACCGAATGTGCTAATAAAAGATTAATATACAGACTTTGTATATCAAAGTACCAGGTGTAGAATTCTACAAGCATTGTGAGTGGCAGTCGAGTATAAATATAACTAATATTTCTTCTTATTTAGCGCGTAATATTTTTGATATAAAAATTTAAAAGAAAGATTAATGACTTGCTAGCTATTAACCTAGCTAGTGCGAGCAAGACTGATTATTTCAAGATTGAGATCACTAAAAATGACACAAAAACACCAACAAAAAAATAAAACCTTTGAAGATAAATTACTAGGAGTTGCTAAAAGCAGCCTCAAAATTACAAAGACGTCACGAGGTGGTGTTAGCGCCTTTCTCAAAGATCTTAAAACATATTCTCCAATATATAATCGATTTACTGACGTTGATAACTTTAAAGGAAAAGTTGCAAGAAAAGTAGCTGAAACTGAATTTGCAAAACTGTTGGGCATTGGTTCTCTGAGGCAAAATAAAAATAATATAAAATTTTCTAGATTTTATAAGTCTTTTAAAATAGCTGAAAAATTTGATCAACTTGGGAAAAGAAGTCAAATAAAAAAATATGGTGTAAACATCGCGCGAGTTGATTTTTTTAACATTGGTTTGCAGGCTATTAAGGCGCGAAACAATATCCAAAAGAATCAAAATGCAAATGCAGTTGATTACGGTATGGAGGGGACTTTCCGCTTTTTAGAGTATGGGGTAAATTTAGGAGTAGATTTTTGTTCTGCCAAAATTACTTTAGCGTTAGGAGGTTCATTTTTTACAGTGGCAATACCCGTGTTTATTGTTAGTCAAGTTTTCAAAAGTTATGCTTTTACGCCCGCCTGGGATTTCATGGAGGAAAATGCAAAACATTTTGTCAGAAATTTGATGAGAGAGCTCGGTGGTTATTTTTGGAAGTTGGATGCAAGGACAAATACGGTAAAACTGTTGCCACAAACATACGCACATTCAACTAGGCTAATGACCACACATAATGAATACGAGTCAAATTTTTCCGTCGCATTTACTAGAACACCTAATATTGCCAATCCTACTTCGCGCATAGAAGCTTCTTCTAGTGAAAACAGTCAAACAGTTGCACTAAAGCACAATTCAAAGAATATCCCCCAAAATGTAGTCGGTGAAACTGAAGACAATTTGAAACAAAAACTATCCACTACTCTGGTTGAACAGCAATTGGCAAAAACTATTTTGCTGAATACCTTAAGCCCAACAGATAGTCATCGAACAAATACAAGACCAACGCACTTTGTGTTCAATGCAGTAGATACTGGAGATCCGCGTCAGCCTGATTTATTGTATCTAGGATATGATTCTACTCGTGGTTTTGGTGATTACAGAGAAGAACAAGGGCCTACAATTAAAGGTTCCTTATTTAAAACGACAGCGAAGGGGGCTCTCATTTTCGCACCTTCATTAAGTCTCGCAATACCTTTTGATATTTCCATTAAACTCCTAGCAATAGCAGGATTATATGCTTTGCCTGCAATTTTAGGTGGTATCACAATAAAAAAATTAGTGGATCGTTCACGATGGCGTGCTCTGCATCCAGATGAGTACTGTGCACAAAAAGTTGAAGCATTACTCCAAAAAGCAATCAATGCTCGTGAGCAAAAAATATGTTGGAACAATTATAACCCGGCAAATGCATTGAAAAGCTGGGACAATATACAAGAAAGTAGGAAAAAAGAATTAGAAACAGCGATTTCCCAAGGAATTTCTGCAAGCAAGGATGACCTTGCAACAACGCATGAATATCGTGCTCTTTCTTTTGCAATCTCTCATAATAATTTAGAAATCGCAAAAAAATGGACTACAAACAGAGGCCCGATTCTTACGTTTTTTGACGGGCATCTTAAAAAATGTATAGAAAATTATTCTCGTGCGATGGGGGAAAATAATTATGGAGCTGCAAAAAATATGGCTGGAGAGTTAATTCGTTGGTTACCTGATGCACCCATGTCCCATGTTGCATACGCACTGGCAATTGAACACCAAGATTCTAAGAAAGCAGACGAATATTTCAAAAACGCAAAAACACGATGTTCATCCGATAATGACAAAAAAATGGTTGGTGAAAATTATGTGGCTTATTTATGGCGTCTCTGTGAACTTAATCCTAGTCAAGGAAATATCATTCTTTTCAGAGAGGAAGCAAAACAATTAATTTCTAATAATTCAGGATTGAGAGATTTATATGTTACATCATTTATTTATGACTTTTCTTCAAAAAAAATGGTTGAAAATCCAGAAGAAATAATAAAAGGCTTCAAAAATTTACAGAGAGACTATCGGGATGTCAGTGATTTAGATCGGACTAAATTCGCGAGGGCTTTATATCATACACGTGCTTATAACGATAGCTTCAATATCTATACAACGGTTAATTCATTGTCTCCCTTAGATCAGGTCATCAGAGATGTTTGTGGTTCTCTATCAGATGTTCCGGATAGGGTTGGGAAAAGTATTAAAGGGCTAGAGTATCAAGCAAATGAACTTAATAGATTGCTTAATTTAACAAATCAAAATCAATTAAGTCCAGAAATAAGAGAGGCAGCAATAATCGCTGCATATCATTTATCAGATTTTTATACTGACAAAAATCTACAACAAAGTGCAACATACCTAGAACTACTCCTGCATCCTAAATTATTAGGTGAAAATCACGAAATTGCCAACGCACTATTTTCAATTTATTGCCAAATGGGTTGGCAGGGTGATACAGAGCAAAAAATAGGGAATTTATCTAAGGCAAAAGAATTTTATGAGAAATTATCTAAGGATGATAAATTCAATAAAACTGTACAGCTAAATATTTCTAGAATAGAGAAGGAATTAAAAAATGAAAATTCAAATGAACAGTTTGACATTTCTTTTTCTCGTTTTAAAACTGAATTTGATCCAAATTCAAATGACGCACATCATTCATGGTTTTTATGGAGCGAAATTGCCACAGAGTTAGCCGGTGAAGCATCACAAAGTGGAAGATATGATGTGGCTATTCAGATATTATTAGAAGCCATCGATGTTTTAGATACTAATGAAAATTTAAAACAAATGGTTTTAACGATTGATGGTTCTGATCAAGTTATAAATCAATTAAATTCTAATATAAAAAACCAAAAGCATAATAAAAACATTATACAATACCAAATCTGTCTAAATAATCATCAGCCAGAGGAAGCTAAACAATATCTAACGCAAATAAAAGCGCATATTGAAGCAGACATCGCGCAGAAACCCAGTGCACAAAAACATTTGGCATTAGCCTACCTCAATGAATATCATGAGCAAGATTATACTGCGGCAACGACGCAAATAAATTTGGCTATTCAATTAGAGCCTGATTCGGCTCAAATTCATGTTCATTTATCAAGGGTTATGTGTAAACAAAATAACTATCACCAGGCAGCTGAGTATTTACAGCATCAGTACGATCAAAATAATTCTGTCGATAATAGACAAATGCTGGTGCAAGGGAGAACAGCCATCAATGCATTTGTTGATGCACAAGTTGCCTGCATGGCTGCAGAAATTGCAGTATTTGGCTTAAAATACCTAGCACGCCATCTTCATTCGCGAAATGATATTCCTGACTTCTGTAGAACAGCTGCAGGATTAACAGCGGTTGCCTGTGAGGTGGGTACAATTAGGGAAATGAAGATTTTAAGAAATAAAAGAAAACCAAATA
>CAZPAA010000164.1:0-4995 GCA_964584425.1 uncultured Gammaproteobacteria bacterium
CCTTTATGTTCCAAATAACGCACGCCGTTTTCATCCACTAATAAGGGTGGTGGAAGTAAACCTGAAGAGCAGTAACGCAGCTTCGCTTGTTTTAAATCAATCACGCCATAAAATAAAGTCACGTGTTTGCCGAGCTCCGCATTAATAAGATGTGCGTTCATCGCGGCAAATAATTTTTCTGGGTCGATGATATTAGTGTTTTGCTTTTGTTGATATTGCAGCAATTGCCCATCAATAAAACTTTTACATAAGACGGTAACGAAGGCACTTGAGGAACCATGGCCAGAGACATCGGCCATATAAAAACCTAAATGCTGTTCATCAATCTGAAAATAATCGACAAAATCGCCGCTTAAATATAAAGAAGGTAAAACGAGGTGACTAAAATTGTACCCGGCTAACACTTTGTGGGGATCGGGCAGTAACTGCTGTTGCATGCGACGCCCCGCTTCTTGATCAGCTTTTAGAATATTTAAGCTTTCTTGGAGTTCAGCGTGGCTCTTTTCTAATTGATCGCGGTAACTCTCATTGTCGTTGAGCAATTGTTTACGCTCTAAGGAGCGAAAAACCGCGTGTTCTAGGGTGGCCATATCTACAATTGGCTTTAACAAATAATCCCAAGCCCCTAATTGTAAAGCCTGAACGGCATCACCTATCACCCCCGCACCTGAAACAACAATAAAAGGGATGTCTAGGGATTCTTTTCTTAATTGCTCTAATAAGTCTAAGCCGCCCATGACGGGCATATGCAAGTCGCAAATGACTAAATCAGGCTTACTTTCGTGGATGATTTGTAGACCTTCTTCACCATTTTCGGCTTCTAGCATGTCATAGCCACTGTCTTCTAAAAAAGCGACTAGGCTTTCACGAACTAGTGGTTCATCATCGATCGACAAAATCGTTGCTTTGGGGGCCATGATTAATATACATTCTCGTTAATTAGATCTTCATCCCAATCAAGAACATCGTCATTGCCTTTTAAGAAGGCCTCACGTTGCTGTATATAAATATCACGCATGAATGAATATTCGTCAAAGGCGTATTTGAGTTTATCTTCCTGCTCGAGGTAAGTTGAGAGCTTGTTAACCGCCCTTAAACCGTAAGCGAGGATTTGCACTTCAAGGGGCGCAAAATCCCACACGCCGATAAAATAATCAGGTACTTTGCCCGCAGTATCTCTGACGGTGGAAGGCCCTAACACTGGGAACACTAAATAAGCGGAATGTTTAATTCCCCATACATAAAAGGTTTGACCAAAATCGGCTTGTCGCTCCTCGATGCCCATGTGGTTGGTTGCTACGTCAAATAGTCCTAATAACCCCAAAGTCGTATTAATCGCAAAACGCCCGGCGGTGACGCCTGCATCGGTAAATCGGGCTTGCAAAACGGTATTAATAAATACGGGAATTTCTTCAATGTTTGCGAAAAAGTTAGTTATGCTGCTTCTAACGGGGGCAGGTGTCACTGCAACGTAGGCTTCTGCTACTGGCTTAACGACGGCCGTATCTAGATTTTTATTCAGACCATACATAGTACGGTTGAACGATTCAAAAGGATCGGTAATGATAGGTTCGCGGGCAAACTGCGCAGCTTGCTCGGGAGTTGAAGTTGTCGCACAGCCAAATAGGCTAAAAGATAGCGCGATAAGGAAAATGAGTTTTAATTTCATAACATTTTAGTCGACCAAATTGACGCTATTCTTTAGCAATTTAACTTCTTCGGGCGATAGGTATTTGAATTGGCCCTTTTCTAAGTCTCTTGGGAGTTGAATGGGGCCAAAACGAACGCGAATTAATCGACTGACGGTTAACCCCACTGCTTCCCATAGGCGTCGCACTTCACGCTGACGACCTTCTAAGATGATCACGCGATACCAAGTATTTGCGCCCTCGCCCTGCATTTTCTCAATTTGGGTGAAGCGTGCGCTGGCGCCATCGATTAATACCCCGAGTTGTAATAATTCTAATTGGGTATCGCTGACGCTCCCAAGTACACGTACGGCATATTCGCGTTCAATTTCATAACTCGGGTGCATTAAGCGATGGGCTAATTCACCATCTGTTGTTAATAACAGCAAACCTGAAGTATTTAAATCCAAACGACCTACGGAAACAAATCGACCTTGTTTAGGCGCCGGCAATGCATCAAAAATACTGGGACGACCTTCAGGATCATGGCGTGTACACAGCTCACCTTCTGGCTTATGATACAGCAATACGCTGTGATGTGTAGAAATTTTTTTTAATTTAACTGGGCGTTCGTCTAATAATATTTGTGCGCTTTCATCCATCCGCTCGCCAAGCGTTGCAATAACACCATTAATTTTAATTCGGCCTGCGCTAATCCATTGTTCAATTTCTCGGCGCGAACCCAAGCCCTGTTTCGCAAGTACTTTTTGTATTTTTTCTGTCATGTGGGTATTGATTCGCTCGCGTGTTGCGGATGTAGGGTTGCCATGAGCATCAGCTCTGATGCTTCCGCGGTTTTGATTTCTAGTGAGGAAGGCTCAGGTAATGACAGATCTGAACAGATCAATGCGGGTAATTCCTCTAGACTGCGTAAACCAAAATAATCTAGAAAATCTGGGGTGGTTGCCATCAGCTCAGGACGGCCAGGAACTTCACGGTGCCCTACAATGCGGATCCATTCACGTTCTAATAAAGTTTTGATCGTACCGGGGCTGACACTCACACCGCGGATCTGCTCGATATCACCCCGAGTGACAGGTTGACGATAAGCGATCACGGCTAAGGTTTCCATCAGTGCGCGGGAATAACGTTGTGGTTTTTGTTCCCATAAACGCGTGACCCAAGGCGCTAAATCTGCGGCAACACGAAAACAATAACCGCTTGCGAGTTGGGATAATTGCAAGCCACGACCTGCATAGGTGCTGGTTAATTCGACCAGCAGCGCTTTAACTTCTGCAGTGCTGGGGCGTTCTTCTTCGGTAAATAATTGGCATAAATCATTCACGGTCAGTGGTTTATCACTGGCAAATAAAGCACCTTCGATGATGCGCAATTGTTGCTTAGGTTCAATCATGGGACGGTATCGCTCTAATATAAATGGGTGCAAAAGAATTTGCTTGGGTTAATTCTAGCATGGCTTCTTTCAATAATTCCAATATTGCTAAAAAAGTAACGATGACACCGAGGCGTCCGGTTTGTGGTTTGAATAAAGTAGAAAATTCGCTGAAGCTTTCAGCATTTACTTTTTCTAACACTTGGGTCATGGCTTGGCGTACCGTGAGTACTTCTTGCATGATATGGTGATGAGAAAATTGTTCCGCACGCGCCAGTACGGTTTGTAATGCATAAGCTAATTCTTTTAATGTCGCTTGTGGAAGTGCAGTTGGAACTTCCCAATCAGGAACATGAACAACGACTGGGAATACATCGCGCTCCAGCCGTGGGAGTTGATCTAAATCTTCGGCTGCTTGCTTAAATTGTTCGTACAGTTGTAATTGTCGAATCAATTGCGCGCGTGGGTCGATATCTTCATCTAAGGAATCAGTGACGGGTGGGCGCGGTAATAATAGACGCGATTTAATTTCGGCTAGGGTTGCCGCCATCACTAAGTACTCACCTGCTAATTCCAAACGAAATTCGTTCATCAATTCGACATATTCCATATATTGCTGGGTAATTTGCGCGATGGGAATATCGAGAATATCTAGATTGTGACGTCTAATCAGATATAACAATAAATCTAGCGGCCCCTCGAATGCATCTAAAAATACCCGCAATGCATCCGGTGGAATATATAAGTCTTGGGGCATTTCAGTGACCGGCTGGTCTAATACCCGTGCGATTATGCCCTCTTCCTGTACTGGCATCATTTTTTTGATTCCTTATTCATAAAAGGATAATGTAGTCCCATTGCATCTTTGACGGCCGATAAAGTTTGCTGCGCGGTTTGTTTTGCCTGTTGTGCACCTTGCAACAGTATATCAGTGACTTCTTGTGGCTTTGATTGATAATAATGTATTTTCTCTTGAATGGGGGATAATTCGGTATTAATGGCTTTGATGATCGGTGCTTTACATTCAATGCAACCGATGCCGGCGTTGCGACAACCGATTTCTACCCACTCTTTTGTTGCTTCATCACTATACACTTTATGTAATGACCAGACCGGGCAGCGTTCTGGCTCGCCTTTATCGGTGCGTCTGATGCGCGCGGGATCGGTAGGCATGGTTTTAATTTTCTTTTCCACGATAGTGGGTGGATCGGTTAGTGCGATGGTATTGTGGTAAGACTTCGACATTTTTTGCCCATCGAGCCCTGGCAGTTTTGGCGTTTTACTTAATAAAGTTTGAGGCATAGTTAATACTTCTTTGTACATAAAATTAAATCGGCGGGCAATTTCGCGCGCGAGTTCAATATGTGGGACTTGATCTTCGCCGACGGGGACAAAATTGGCGTTGTATGCGTAGATATCTGCGGCTTGTAATAAGGGGTACCCGAGAAAACCGATTGTGGCTAAATCTTTTTCTTTTAATTTTTCTTGTTGATCTTTATAGGTTGGCACGCGTGTTAGCCAAGGTAATGGGGTGAACATTGAAAATAATAAGTATAATTCGGCGTGCTCATGCATTTGTGATTGAATAAAAATATGGCTTTTTTGTGGATCGATCCCGATGGATAGCCAAACAATGGCCATTTCCAGTACATCTTGCGCGATGGTCGCGGTATTATCATAGTGCGTCGTTAGTGCGTGCCAATCGACAATACAGAAATAGCATTCATATTCTTCTTGTAGTTTCAGCCAGTTTTTCAGCACACCATGATAGTGGCCTAAATGCATGCTTCCGGTAGGACGCATGCCTGAGAGTACGCGTTGTTGTTTAGCCAATATGGTTCTCCGTAATTAAACCTTTGGAAAAAGGGATTGTTGCATAAATCGGGATCCTCTAGTTAGTCCCCCTTTGGAAAAAGGGATTGTTGCATAAATCGGGATCCTCTAGTCAGTCCCCCTTTGTAAAGGGGGTGCCCG
>CAZPAA010000165.1:0-4990 GCA_964584425.1 uncultured Gammaproteobacteria bacterium
CGAATGTGTACGGCATCGACATGCCCGCTTGCAATGAGCTGATTGCCCATAACCGCAGTATCGAAGAAGTTTGCGCATTTATCGGCGCAGATAAACTCATTTATGCCGATATTGAAGATTTAATCAAAGCCCTAAAATCCTGCAACCCCAACATCGAACGCTTCGACACCTCAGTCTTCGATGGTGAATATATCGCCGGCCATATTACCAAAGCCTACCTCGAAGCCCTAGAACAAAAACGCTCAGATTTATCGAAACAAAATCTAGTCAATCATTCGAGCGTGATTGATCTCGGTAATACGATTTAACTCTAATGAATAAAAAACACATAAACGCCCAACCCCTTGCTGCGCGCATGCGTCCTCAGACTTTGGATGAATTTGTAGGGCAGGGGCATTTGCTTGCAAGTAATCATGCCCTGGGGAAAATTATCGCGGCTAAATCTTTGCAATCGATGATTTTATGGGGGCCGCCAGGGACGGGTAAAACTACACTGGCCTATTTGATCGCCAAGCAATTAGATGCGCATGTGGAATCTATATCTGCGGTATTAGCCGGTGTTAAAGAAGTACGGGTAGTGATTGAGGCGGCAAAAATTCGCCAAACAGAAAATAATCAATCCACAATTTTATTCGTCGATGAAGTACACCGATTTAATAAATCACAACAAGATGCATTTTTACCCGCAGTAGAAAATGGGATTATTACCTTAATCGGAGCCACTACTGAAAATCCTTCTTTTTCATTAAATAACGCATTATTATCGCGTGCACGCGTGTACGTGTTAAAACCGTTAAGTAGCGAAGATATCGTAGCGATCTTAAAGCATGCATTGACAGATTTTGATCGCGGTTTAGGCGAATACCAACTACAAATCAGCGACGAATTACTGCTACAAATCGCACAAAGCGCCGGCGGCGATGCACGCAGAGCCCTAGGCTACTTAGAAATGAGCGCCGATTTAGCGGTGAATCACATCATCGAACAAGCCGCGATCGAACAAGTCTTAAGCGAACCGCATGTGGTATTCGATCGTCAGGGCGATGAGTTTTATGAACAAATCTCTGCGTTACATAAATCCGTACGCGGCAGCGACCCAGATGCCAGTTTATACTGGCTCGCCCGCATGCTAGTCGGCGGCTGTGATCCACTTTATATCGCAAGAAGAACAGTTCGCATGGCCAGCGAAGACATCGGTAATGCCGATCCCAGAGCCTTAGAAATCGCGCTAAATGCTTGGCAAGTTGTAGAACGCTTGGGTCAACCCGAAGGCGAACTTGCCCTTGCTCAAGCCATCATTTACATGGCCATCGCCGCAAAAAGCAACGCTGTATATAAAGCCTACAACGCCGCCTACGCAGACGCCAAAACCTACGGCACCTTAAAAGTTCCCAATCACTTACGCAATGCCCCCACACAACTCATGAAATCTCTAGAATACGGCAAAAACTACCGTTACGCCCACGATGAAAAAAATGCCTACGCTGCAGGCGAGCAATATTTCCCTGAAGGCATGCCAAAAAACTGCTATTATGAACCCGTAGCGCGTGGCTTAGAAATAAAAATTGCAGAAAAATTAGCCATGCTCAAACAGTTAAATCAACAAAAAGGCAAGGAGTAAAACATGGGACTGGTAAATGCAAAAATACAGCTTAAAAATCCTAGAAATAATGAGTTAAAATCAATCGAGGTGGATCCATTAGTAGATTCTGGTGCTGTACATTTATGCATACCCGAACATGTGCGTATTCAGCTTAATTTGGAAGAAATAGATAAAAAGGAAGTGATATTAGCGAATGCAACACGCCAAGTGGTCCCTTATGTGGGCCCTATAGAAATAAAATTTAAAAATAGAACCGGATTTGTAGGTGCATTAGTGATGGGCGATCAAGTGTTATTAGGCGCGATCCCGATGGAAGATATGGATTTGGTGATCATCCCGAGTGAAAGAAAATTAGATATTAATCCAAACAGCCCCAATATGGCGAGTTCAATTGTAAAGTAGGTAAATCATGATCGATCCTAAATTATTACGTCAAGATATAGATTTCGTAGCCGCTAATTTTAAAAAGCGTGGGTTTATATTAGACGTTGCAAAATATCAATCCCTCGAAGAAAAACGTAAATCGATTCAAACCTTAACTGAAGAATTACGCAACGAACGTAATGTGCGCTCTAAAAGTATTGGCGATGCTAAAGCCAGAGGCGAAGACATCGAAGCCTTGCGTAGAACCGTTCAGGAACTAGGCGATAAGCTCAAAGCGCAGGAAGATGAATTGCAACTTGTTCAAGATGAGCTGCAATTGTTTTTAATGATGCTACCTAATTTATTAGATGAATCTGTGCCCGTGGGTAAAGACGAACACGATAATGTCGAAATTCGAAAATGGGGCGAGCCTAAAACTTTTGATTTCCCGGTAAAAGATCATGTGGAACTCGGCGAATCCTTAGGCGGATTAGATTTCGCGCTCGCCGCAAAAATCACCGGCGCACGTTTTGTGGTGATGAAAGGTGCCATTGCAAGATTACACCGCGCGCTTGCACAATTTATGTTGGACTTGCACACGCGAGAACATGGCTACTTTGAGGTCAACGTACCCCTCATGGTCAATCGTGACAGTTTTCTTGGCACCGGCCAACTCCCAAAATTTGAAGAAGATATATTTTTTACCAACCATAATGAATGGGGTTTAATTCCAACCTCTGAGGTACCCGTCACAAATCTTGCTCGCGATACGATTATTGAAGATTTACCACAAAAATACACTTGTTTAAGCGCCTGTTTTCGTGCAGAAGCCGGCTCATACGGCAAAGACGTACGCGGCATGATCCGCCAACATCAATTTGAAAAAGTCGAACTGGTGCAATTAGTGCATCCCGATGAATCTTATCAAGTGTTAGAAATGTTAACCGCCCACGCTGAAAAAGTTTTGCAACTACTAGAACTCCCATACCGCGTGATGTTACTGTGCAGCGGTGACATCGGCGCAAATTCCGCAAAAACTTACGATCTAGAAGTCTGGCTCCCTGGCCAACAAAAATACCGCGAGATCTCATCTTGCAGTAACTTTGAAACATTTCACGCAAGACGGATGCAAGCCAGATTTAGAAATAAAGAAACAGGCAAACCTGAGTTATTACACACCCTCAATGGATCAGGCCTAGCTGTCGGCAGAACCTTAGTCGCTGTGCTTGAAAATTATCAAGACGCCGAAGGTCGGATCCACATTCCCCGTGTTCTGCAGCCTTATTTGGATAACCTTCAGATTATTTCTTAATGCGGATACTGGTTTCCACCATGTGCGGGAGGTGGTGCACCCTTTGGGGTTAGCACCGTCGTCGGTAGATTAGGATTTTTCACCGTATGGTAACTGGTAGACATCTGCGCTAAAAGTCCCAACAACACCAATACACCCGCAATACTGATCTCAGTGACGGGCGTACTTAACGGGACTTGTTGTGGATTTCTACGATGCAAACGATATTTTAATAAGCCACTCACGCCCAGAATCGCAGCACCGATATACAAAATCACATCGACGATATCATAAATAAACGCCACAACACTGTTCACATTACTCGCTGCAATGCCCAAATCTGAAGGGTTGGTATGCGCAACGGGATCAGCAAAACTGAGTATCGGTGTAAAAATTAAAACCATTAGCCATAGGGTACGTGTATTACTCATTTTGCCTCTTCTGGTGTTTTTGCGTGGATTGATAAAGCATGAATCTCATGCCCCACATAATGTCCTAATGCTTGATAGATCAACTGGTGACGCTTCACTAATGATAAGCCCTGAAACACAGGAGAAATAATTTCCACCGTAAAATGGCCACCACCCGCACGAGCGCCTGCATGTCCAACATGGTGAGCGCTGTCATCAATAATATTAAGGTATTCAGGCGAGCATGCGGTACTTAAGCGTTGCTTCATGTCGTTTATAAAATCTTCACGCGTAATTTCCATGACAATTACCTATTATTCCCAGCTGCAAGGTAAGGCCATAAACAGATGGCTTGTACAATCATAAAACTCAGCAGTAAACCGAGCGCACCAAATAATTTAAAGTAAACCCAAGTCGTGGTATCAAAGTTGTAAGCCACTATTAAATTAATGCCACCTAAAAACAGGAAAAAAATAATCCAGGCATAATTTAAGCGTGCCCAGATATGACCAGGCAACTGTAGGGATTCACCCCCCAAACGTTGCAATAAATTTTGTTTGGCAAAAACAGCGCTGATTAATAAAACACTAGAAAAGATCCAGCAAACAACAGTCGGCTTCCATTTAAAAAATAATTCATTATCGAGCAACAAGGTTGCGCTGCCTAATACGACCACCAGAATAAAAGTGATGAGTTGCGCCTTGCTCAGACGCTTATGTTTAAAAAAAGTAAACGCAGTCATGGCCGTATAGGCGATGATGATCACCAATATAGCCATATTTAAGTTATAAATTTGGTAAACTACAAAAAATACAACTAAGGTTATAATTTCAAAAAATAATTTCATAGGGAGCATAATAGCACAATGATGAAGCATTTTCACACTCATCCGCAGAACCCGCATATGCGTGTGATCGAACAAGCCGTTGATTTGATCAATAAAGGCGCTTTGGCGGTCTATCCTACGGATGCAACTTATGCTTTGGGTTGTCGCATCGATGCGCTAGACGCGCTTGCACGCTTACGCGTCATCAGAAAACTCGACAAAGATCATGCCTTAACTCTTATTTGTAAAGATTTATCGGACCTTTCGCATTATGCGAATGTGAATAACTACACCTTTAGACTGCTGAAAAAATATACTCCCGGCCCGTATACTTTTATTTTACCCGGGAGTCCAGGTTTACCGCGACGCTTAGCCGATCCCAAACGTAGAACCATAGGTTTGCGCATACCCGATCATCCAGTAACCCAAGCATTGTTAGGTTTATTAGATGTGCCATTATTAAGTACCACCGCGCAATTACCCGAAGATGATTTACC
>CAZPAA010000166.1:0-4854 GCA_964584425.1 uncultured Gammaproteobacteria bacterium
GATTACAGCCAAGCCCTTATTAAACATCCTGTCATGCTCATCATGCGCTGCACCACTTTTTTTCCAACCCGTCCGGGCTTAATAGGCTTTCTAGAAACTCATTAGCGTTATTCATTGAATCCCCCAGCGCTTGCAATAAAATAAAAGATCTTAAGTATACACTCATTACACTTGAAAATGGCGAAACTCTTCTTTCACCTGCGCAATTTCATCACGGATTTGTGCGGCTGCTTCAAATTCTAGATTTTGCGCATGGGTTAGCATTTGTTTTTCTAGTTCTTTTAATTTCTTCGCGATTTGTTTGCCATCCATTTTTGCATAATCGAAAGATAACTTCGGTTTTTCTTTTGAGACAATAAAGCGAGCGCCTTCCATGACATCATGTACGGCTTTTTCAATGGTTTTTGGGGTGATCCCGTGTTCTTTATTATATGCAATTTGTTTTGCACGTCTGCGATCAGTTTCATCGATGGCGGCGCGCATGGATTTTGTCATGACGTCAGCGTATAAGATCACTTTGCCGTGAATATGACGTGCGGCGCGGCCGATGGTTTGAATGAGTGAACGCTCTGATCTTAAAAATCCTTCTTTGTCTGCATCTAGAATGGCGACTAAGGATACTTCAGGTAAATCTAGGCCTTCGCGTAATAAGTTAATTCCAACCAGCACATCAAATTTACCCAAGCGCAAATCACGCAAAATTTCCATGCGCTCGATGGTGTCAATATCTGAGTGTAAATAACGCACACGCACATTGTGCTCGTCTAGATATTCGGTTAAATCTTCGGCCATGCGCTTGGTTAATGTTGTCACTAACACGCGTTCATTTTTTTCTACGCGCAAACGGGCTTCTGATAATAAATCATCCACCTGGGATTTAATCGGTTTTATTTCAATTTCTGGATCAATCAATCCGGTTGGACGCACCACTTGTTCTGCAATCGCATCTGTGTGCTCAAATTCATAAGGACCTGGCGTTGCAGAGACATAAATTGTTTGTGGGGAGCGCTGCTCAAATTCTTCAAACCGCATTGGGCGATTATCCAGTGCGGAAGGTAAGCGAAAACCATATTGCACTAAGGTTTCTTTACGTGCGCGATCGCCTCTAAACATTGCGCCTAATTGCGGAACGGTGACATGCGATTCATCAATCACCAATAAGGCATTTTTGGGCAGATAATCAAACAATGTGGGTGGCGCTTCGCCTTCAGCGCGCCCAGATAAATAGCGTGAATAATTTTCAATGCCGCTGCAATATCCTAATTGTAAAATCATTTCTATATCAAATTGCGTGCGTTGCTCAAGACGCTGTGCTTCAACTAATTTGTTTTGTTCATTTAATATTTGTAGGCGTTGTTTTAATTCTATTTTTATTTCATCGACCGCTTTTAATAAAGTCTCACGTGGCGTGACATAGTGGGTTTTAGGATAAATCGTCACACGGGGAATGCGTTGCAACACTTCACCTGTCAATGGATCAAAGTAACTTAAATTTTCAATTTCATCATCGAATAACTCGATTCTGACCGCATCTTTTTCAGATTCTGCAGGATGCACATCGATCACATCGCCATGTACGCGATAGGTTGCGCGTTGCAATGCAACATCGTTGCGTGCATATTGTAATTGCGCAAGACGTTGAAGAATAAATCGTTGGTCGACTTTATCGCCTCTGTCTAAATGCAAGACCATGCTTAAATATGCCTGTGGATCACCTAAACCATAAATCGCTGATACACTGGCTACAATAATCGCATCTCTTCGCTCTAATAATGCTTTTGTTGCAGACAAACGCATTTGCTCGATATGTTCATTCACCGAGGAATCTTTGGCAATATACGTGTCTGATGCAGGCACATAGGCTTCAGGCTGATAATAATCATAATAAGAGACAAAATATTCAATCGCATTTTCCGGGAAAAATTCTTTCATTTCGCCATACAGCTGGGCGGCCAAAGTTTTATTCGGCGCCAAAATTAAAGTTGGGCGTTGTATTTCTTGTATGACATGCGCAATCGTAAACGTCTTGCCTGAACCCGTTACGCCTAAAAGAATTTGCTTAGCAAGCCCATCACTCAAACCTTCAGTCAAGGTTTTAATCGCTTGGACTTGATCGCCTGCGGGCTGGAATTTGCTTTGAAGGTGAAATTGCGTGGTCATAAAGGGGCATTTTCCTATATAATGGCCTAAGTTTCAACGACGCAGACCGTCATAGATCTGTAAATCTGACAAGTTTTTCATCTTAGCTTAAGGAGCTTCACTGTGCATTTACAATTAGCTGAACGTACATTACGGGTTAAACCTTCTGCAACGCTGGCGGTTGCAGCAAAAGCGGCGCAATTACGTGCCCAAGGGATTGATATCATCGACTTAGGCCTGGGCGAGCCAGATTTTGACACCCCCGAAGTTGTAAAACAAGCAGCGATTGATGCCATCAAAGCTGGTTTTACCAAATATACACCCGTTGATGGAATTCCTGAATTAAAGCAAGCCATTATTAATAAATTCAAACGCGATAATCATTTAGAATATACACCTAAGCAAATTTTGGTTTCGGTTGGCGCTAAACACAGTCTTTATAACCTCGCTGAAGCGCTGCTTAATGCGGGCGATGAGGTGATTGTTCTTGCACCTTATTGGGTGTCTTACCCAGAATTTGTGCGCCTGGCCGATGCTGAACCTGTATTTATTAAAGCGGATATCAGCCAAAATTTTAAAATCACGGCCCAACAATTAAATGCCGCCATTACACCCAAAACCCGATTAATATTTTTAAACAGCCCTTCTAACCCAACTGGCGTTACTTATACCTTGGCTGAATTAAAAGAACTCGGTGAAGTATTAAAACAGCATCCGCATGTGATGATTGCAAGCGATGATATTTATGAGCATATTTTCTGGGATAATGAACCCTTCGCGAATATTCTCAATGCCTGCCCAGAACTTTACGATCGCACAATTGTGATTAATGGCATGTCCAAAGCTTATGCGATGACCGGCTGGCGAATTGGTTATGCTGCAGGTCCTGAGGCTTTAATTCAAGCCATGAATAAAATTCAATCACAAAGTACATCGAATCCCTGCGCAATTGCACAAAAGGCTTCTGTTGCAGCGCTCAATATGGATCAAAGCCAAATCCAAGGTATGGTGGCCGCATTTAAAGAGCGTCATGATTATATTGTTGAAGCGCTCAACCAAATCCCAGGATTTGCTTGCGTACCCGGCCAAGGCGCGTTTTATGCTTTTATTCATGCAGAAGATTTTATGCACAAGCATCAATTAAAAGATGATATTGAACTCGCAGCGTTTTTGATTGAAAAAGCACATGTTGCATTAGTACCCGGCAGTGCGTTTGGCATGCCAGGTTATTTGCGATTGTCTTATGCCACCAACATGGATAATTTAAAAGAAACCATCAAACGCATCTCTAGCTTAAACTAAAAAACCCTTACGCAACGAACCAGTCTCTTATAGTCTTTACTGTGAGGGACTTGGTTGCCGCTATAAGCAGTGGTACCGAGGTCAACACTCCAAGCAAACGAAGTATCTTCTGTGTCATTAGGGATCTCCTGCGAAGAAGACCAATAGATGCCATTGCCTAGTGCAACGCCTTTATTGCTGGTTAATGCAGCATTAACAACGATGTTATTGGCATATAAAGCGCTGAGTTCTTTTTGCGCAGGAACATACCAGTCGTTATGACCACCACCTGTATAAGAACTACAAGCAGACGCTACGGGACTACCTCCCGCTTGGGCAAGCATTTGTTTAGTATTAGCATCGCCACTGTATAACTCATCAGAAGTACTCACATTATTAGAACGTGAACCCCAGTTGCAAGCAGAACAAGCATCGGCTAATGCCACAATTAACCCCGTGTGTGCAGCAGGATCACCCAGCGGTGCAGGTGGCTCTAAATAAAATACAACGCCACCTTCATTGGGTAAATACTGCCCAATATGATGTGATTCGGTATTACTTAAGCCCAAAGCGACTGCAGACATTAAACTTAAGCCAATTGTTGCCCATATATATTTCTTTTGCATGAATACACCCTATTTTTTTATAAAATGATTTCAGTTAAAACGTGCGTACACAACGAACTTTAAAAAACACGTCCCATTTAGAAAGATATGTGTGACTGCCTCGAGGGAAGTCACCTGCCCAAGCATTAAAGTTATCACTCGCATACTGTGATGAAGTCCAATAATATCCATCGTTTATTGCATGACCACCAGCATTGATTAATGCCGAATTTAAAATAGTGCTATCTGCGTATAATACACGCAGTTCTTTTTGGCTCGGAACATACCAGTCCGTGTGTCCACCATGGGCATAAGAACTACAAGCTGAGGCCACTTCGCTCCCACTCGGTTGGGCCAGCATTTGCTGAGTATTGGTAGCGCCACTGTATCACTCAACGCAAGTATTCACTTGATTGCCAAATGACCCCCATTCACATGCATCACAGGCATTGTCTAAGGCAACAATAAGCCCAGTATGTTTGGAAGTATCTCCCTGCGGCGCAGGTGGCTCTAGGTAAAATACGACGCCGCCTTCTTCTGGTAAATATTGCCCAATAGAAAGAGGAGCGGCAGGATTAGCACTTAGGGCTATGGGGGAAAATAGACTCACACTGATCATCGCCCATACATATCTATATCGTTTTAACATCTCAAACCCCATAAAAGTTATATAGATAACAATTATAGGGATCTTCTATTGCACTGTCAAATTCGTGGCATTCAATTTTATGTTGACGTAAATACTATGCACGGATTATCATGGCTTCCTTTGAGTACTCCCCGGTAGCTCAGTGGTAGAGCAGGTGACTGTTAATCACTTGGTCGGCAG
>CAZPAA010000167.1:0-4845 GCA_964584425.1 uncultured Gammaproteobacteria bacterium
TAAAATAAACAGGTATAAAATCATGAATTTAAATGAAGTTAAGGTGGCAACCATAAAAAGCCCTCTGGTGAAAAGAATAAATTATTGTATTATTTTTACACTATTTTTTTGCCTCTCGCCACTCGCCTTTGCATGGAATGCAACAGGTCATAAGTTGGTTGCACAAATTGCTTATGTGCAACTGAACGAAGAAGTAAAACAACAAGTGGATGAACTACTCAACTATCAATTTATCAACGCCAGTGTTTGGGCTGATCAAGTTCGCGCTAAAGGCAACGACACCATGAACACCTGGCATTACATTAATCTTCCAACTCCAAGCCCACAAAAAAATGTCGTCGACGCCATTATTGATACTCAAGCCATACTAAAAAATCCCGGCGCAAGCAAAAAACAAAAACAGTGGGCACTGCGCGGGCTAATTCATTGGGTAGGGGACATCCACCAGCCTTTACACACCATTACACGCGATCGAGGTGGCACATTATTTTTCCTCACGAAAAATCCCTATGGCAAAAATTTACACCAACTCTGGGATAACGGCGCAGGTGCTTTGCAAAATGTTGCGAATATCAAACAAACCGCAGAAGAATGGCAGCTAGCCTACCCGCCAAGCCAGTCGCAGCTTATGCAAACGGATCCCATGGAATGGGCTTTAGCCGGCTACCTAATCGCAACTTTAGAGGCATACAAAGATATAAGCCCTAAAAAAGCCCCTAGCGAGACTTATATAGAGCGAGTTCAACTCATATCAAAAGAACAAATTGTATTAGCCGGGAATAGATTAGCGCAAATACTAAATAAACTTACGCAAAACGCCCCTTGAGTCACTGCAAAACCCGTCATTCCCCTGGCCCGCCATCCCCTGGCCCGACATCCCCGCGCAGGCGGGGATGAAGTTTTGCGTTAGGGTCTATAAATTTGTCCTTGAAATACAACCCAAATCAAGTAAAATAACTATTTTTACAATAAAAGCCCGAAGCATATGCCTTTCCAATTATATGAACAATTGCCCACCCAAGGTGGCACCCCAGTTTTACTCACAGAAGAACAATTCGAAAACAAATTCTCCTGCATCTATCAAGCAGGAACCGCCATCCCAAGACATCACCAACAAGAATTACAAAAAACCATGCAAGCAGTACCTACCCGTTTGGGATTTTTAAATAACCCTGATGTTATTACGCAGCAAACTCAAGCCATTTTAAAAAAGCCACATCTCGATTTAGGCATTGTTAATTTAGGCCCAACCATTGGTTATAGTGTGATTGCACTTAACAACATTCCAGCAAACCAAGTAGTCGCAATTTACTCTGGACGAGTGGTGAGAGGAGATCAACTCAGTGATGCTGAGCTTATCTATAGTTTTGATTATCATCAGGGCTGGGTTGTTTGCGCATTACAAAGTGGCAGTATTGCACGATTTTTTCCACATTTGCCCACCGATTATTTTGCACTTAGAAAAAATGTAGCTGAACAATTAAATCATATTGATAAATGGGTTGAATTTTCAAAAAAAGTGAGCCCAGGCGTAGACGATGCAGCATTAAGAAATCTTTTTACCTATGATACTAAAAATATAGATCAAATCACCCAATCCTATATTGATGGTTTAACTTTTAATGAGTCAAGAGAAGACGAGTACCGCAATATACAATTTCAAGCCAACTGCCCAGCAAATGTTAGAAAAAATTTAGCAACTGCTAATGTCGGCATTTTACCGGTTAAAATTGCTAACACCTGGCACTTGGCTGTGATCACCAGTCAACCTATCAAGCGACATGAAATAGTCGGCATAGATTATACAAGCAAATTCTGGGCCAGCAACAAAATTATCCCACATTTACTGTTGAAAGATGGCACGATTGTGGATCAACAATATTATAAACGCGATTCTTTAAATAATTATTTCACTAAAAGCTTAGAAAAACTATTTCCAAAGTTATGTATTAGTGCGGCTGTCCGCACAAAAATAATTCCCGGAACAAGAGAAGATACCTATATTTTACCGGTAAATGAAAGAATTTATGAAAACATATTGCTGCTTTTTAAGCAGATTAGTTTTCATCAAATACAAACAGACCAAGATAATTTAATGGTCGTTATTTCAGATACCAAAAATGACGCAAGCGAGGGCCTCAAAAAATTTATAGAAAATTTAGAATTAGTTGCTACCCAGTTTGAAAAAATCCAACAGAAAAATCAGCAAAAAACCAATGAAACATTTCAGCTGAGAAATCGCATCCCATTTTTACATACACTCCCAAGCGAAGGCGCAACACTGCAATACTTGAGTTACACAGACTATCGGAAAATTTTTAATTGCGTTTATAATGAGAATGTTTCTGTAGTTCCCTCTTTAGAAGAAGAAATGCGTGCCTTTAACCCGCAATTAAATGATATGGATGATCATCAAGCCTTACTCACCGAAGTCAAAGATATCATCGCGCATCCGCGTAGAGATCTTGCTATCGTATATTTGGGTAAAACAGGTTATGGCTTAATGGCCATTGAAGATATTAAAGAAGACGAAGTGTTATTCGTTTATTCTGGTAAAGTGACAAGACTATCTGAATCACCGAACGATCCTTATGTCCATGGTTATTTTGGCGCCAATTTATGTGTCAGCGCAAAAGATCAAGCAGGACTCGCGAGATTTTTGCCGCATTTACCGGCCGATCAAAATGCTAAAAACGCGCGCATTCGTCAAAAACTACGTAGCCCTGAAATGTTACTTCGCATATGGATGAATCAAAACCCAAGCTTAACGCAAGAAGCCTGCGAAAAAAAATTAGCAACTTTTCTTGCAGCAGGAGATGAAGGGATCAATTTATTAATCAATTCGATAATGAAAGGTTATGAACAAGACACTACAGACAGCCAAGAATTACAAAGCATTCAATTTAATTCGGATGAAGTAAAATCAAATTTAGCAACCTCCAACATCAATATCGATAGCATTAAATCAGACGGCGGAAAGTGTTTTATTGTGATGAGAAGTGCAAGGCTTATTAAAAAACACGAAATTGTGGGGTATAACTATCACTACTTTAATTATTGGTTATCAGTTGGCCAACAGCCGGAACTGTTTTTAAAAACGGGCGAAATGATTGATAGAAAAGATTATCAACGTAAAAACAGAGATATGCAGCCAAAACCTGCATACGAGATGGGCACAAACCGCGGATCGCAGGGTGAATCAATGGCAAGCAACTTTAATTTAGATGCGTCAGCACTTAGAAAATAGGCTTAGTACCCCGTCATCCCCTGGCCCGTCATCCCCGTTTGCCCGTCATCCCCGCGCAGGCGGGGATCCATATTCCAGAGGCCATCGTTAATCCTCCGTGATATGGATCCCCGCCTGCGCGGGGATGACGTCTTTTGGCAACCATTAAACCCAGCTCTTCGCTGCAATTCGCACCAATTTACATTATACTGCTTCTTTTTACAGGAATAAAAACCCGTGTATCTCCTTCGTAATTACCTGAAACTACCCGCATCTCTCCGGCACTGCGTTGTGACTATTGGTAACTTTGATGGCGTGCATATCGGGCACCAGCATATATTGCGAGAATTAAAATCCCGAGCGATCAAGCTTGCGAGCCCCTGCGGCGTTATTTTATTTGAGCCACAGCCTCAAGAATTCTTTCAAGAAAATCCTCCGGCACGCCTTTCCACTTTGAGGCAGAAATATCGGGCCATCAAGCAACAAGGCATTGATTTTATAATGGTTTTACGATTTAATAACAAACTTGCCCAAATGTCAGCAGAAGATTTTATTCAGCAGGTTTTATATCACCAATTGCATATTGAAGAAATCTGGGTGGGCCAAGATTTTCATTTTGGTCATCAAAGGCAGGGTGATATTCATTTATTAAAAAAATGGGGCCCGCATTATGGATATCAGGTGCATTGCATGCCGGATATTACCCTGGGCTCTGTAAGGATCAGCAGCACGCAGATTCGACATTTATTGTTGGAAGGTGAGCTGCACCAAGCGCGAAAATTATTAGGCCATTTTTATACCATGATCGGTAGGGTGATTAAAGGCGATGCGCGCGGCAGGATTTTGGACATGCGCACGGCAAATATTAAGCCGCCTCATAAAACGGTGCCGCTGAAAGGGATTTTTGTCGTACGTGTTGAACTGGATAATCAAGAGTGGCCGGCGGTTGCCAGTATAGGCACAAGGCCAGTCTTTTCAGGACATATTTTTTTACTAGAGGTACATATTTTTAATTTCAGTGCAAATATTTATGGCAAACGTTTGCAAGTTGAATTTTTACATAAACTGCGTGATGAAGAAAATTTTGATTCAATTGAATTATTAAAAGCTCAAATGCAACAAGATTTAATAGACGCAAAAAATTATTGGAAACAGCATTATGACGAATTATAAAGATACATTAAATTTACCTCAAACTGATTTCCCAATGAAAGGCAATTTGCCAGAAAGGGAACCTGTCCAACTTGCGCAATGGGAAAAGATGGATCTGTATCAAAAGATCCGCGAACACAATCAAGGCCAAGAAAAATTCATCCTGCATGATGGCCCGCCGTATGCGAATGGAGATATTCATATCGGACATGTGGGGAATAAAGTATTAAAAGATATGATAGTTAAATCCAAAACTTTGCAAGGTTTTGACAGCCCGTATGTTCCCGGCTGGGATTGTCATGGTTTACCGATTGAACTGAATGTGGAAAAAAGTTTTGGTAAAGATTTAGATAAAATTTCCGCACCCGAATTTCGCTTAGCATGCCGCACGTATGCGGACACCCAATACCAAAAGCAGCGCGATGATTTTATTCGTTTAGGCGTATTCGGTGATTGGCAGCATCCTT
>CAZPAA010000168.1:0-4787 GCA_964584425.1 uncultured Gammaproteobacteria bacterium
CCCCCTATCCACACTAGCCAATTTATTACAGGCGAATTATTTGCAAGCCCTCGCAGCGCAACAACAATGGGCGCTGTATCAACGTTTATATAAACCCACTGAAAATGTTGCACTCAAATGCCATGCGGTTTGGGCTGAATACAAAACCAGTCAAGACCCCAAAGTATTAGCCAAAGCAACGTCTTTATGGGTGCAAGGCCACTCGCAAACGGATGCGTGCAATGCCTTATTCACCGCATGGCAAAAAAGCCCTTATTTTACCCAGGAACAAGCTTGGAAGCGTACCCAGCTTGCAATGGATGCAAATCAGGCCAAATTGGTCACTTATTTAAAAAAATACTTATCGAAAGCACAAATAGCCATGGTCGATACCTGGTTTAAAATTTATGAGCTGAGAAATTTAATTAGAACAGATACGCCCAAAGCATTAGCCACCTGGGATAACATAAAAAACCAATATCCTTTTACCCCACAAGAGATCGGTGAAATCAATTATGCCTTTGGCTTAGAACTTGCGACCGAACATAGTAAAGACGCCATTATCTGGCTAAACAAAGTCCCAAAAGCACAAATGGATACGCCCATTTATGAATGGCGTGTGCGTTATGCCCTACGTCAACAAGATTGGCCCAATGTTATTCAATATATTCAAGAAATGCCAGCAGAATTACAGCAAGATCCGACTTGGCGTTATTGGCGTGGCCGCGCATTATTAACGTTGAATCAGACGCAGCAAGCACACTCAATTTTACAACCACTCGCCAGTGAACGACATTATCATGGGATGCTGGCCAGTGACTTACTCAAGCAACCCTATTCTCTCAATCACGCTGTTTATAAAGTGGATAACCAAACCACAGCCTTTGTGGCCAATGATAAAGGCATTCAGCGCGCAACCGAGCTTTATGCTTTAAATCGGTATGCAGACGCAAGACGTGAATGGAATACCAGCACCGCTAAATTTAACGAAGCGCAATTACAAGCCGCTTCACGCTTAGCGCTTTCATTAAATTGGTATGATCGGAGTATTTTAACCGCAACGGCAGCGCAAGATCGGAATGATTTGCATGTGCGCTTCCCACTTGCTTATGCGGATTCCATTAAAACTTCAGCGCAAAAAAATAAAATTGATACCGCCTGGGCTTTTGCAATTTCACGCCAGGAAAGTGCGTTTTTACCCGATGCACAATCTTCTGCGAGTGCAATGGGTGTGATGCAATTATTGCCTTCAACTGCGCAATTGGTTGCTAAAAGCATGGGGCAAACATTTAATAAAAATCAACTGGTGGTTCCAGATAAAAATATTGCTTATGGAACACGCTATTTAAAAGATATGTTGACGAAGTTTGAAAATAATAAGCAGTTGGCGAGTGCGGCTTATAATGCGGGCGCATCGCGGGTTTATCGTTGGCTGCCCGAAGATCAATTACCCACCGATGTGTGGGTTGCTACCATTCCCTATAAAGAAACGCGTAACTATGTGCAAAATGTTTCATCGTATTGGGTGATTTATAATAATCGTTTAGGTGTGGATGAGAGGCGGTTGAATCATCATGAGACGTATATTGGACAAGCCCCCCTTTGAAAAAGGGGGTGCCCGTAGGGCGGGGGATTTGAGATGTCTGATTATACACAAAGATCTTTAAATCCCCCCCTACCCCCCTTTTCCAAAGGGGGATTTTATATCCCTATTTCCGTTTTTCTTCACAAATCTTTTCAATGATCTCACCGCAAAGCTTAGGATTATGTGCTTTTGTAGCGATATCACCTAGAGATAAAACACCGACCACTCTTTTCTTTTCATTGAGTACTGCTAAACGATGCACTTGCATTTCTTCCATGCTTTTTGCAGCCGTTTCAATTTCGTCGTTTTCAAAGCAATAGAGCACCTTGGGTGTCATGATATCTTTGACTAATACCTTTGAGGGATCAAATTTTTTGGCCACACAACGGGTCGCGATATCACGGTCTGTGACTGCGCCAAGGAGCCTATCTTGCTGGGTATCGCCGATTAAAAGGTAGCCGATATCGCGTTGTAGCATTTCTTCGGCGGCTTTTTGAACGCTCCAGCTGGGGGAGATATAATCAGGCATTAAATGCATTAATTCTTTAACTTTCATAGGGTTACCCTCATTCTTATTATTATTGTTCGTACACTAACTTTTAGTATAATGCAAATTGGCTTTTTTTCAAAAATGGGGGTAAAAACGGTTCATTTGGCAGTTAGGCCGGCTCTCTTGCCCGCGGGCAAGAGAGGGTTTTATCTTAATATGACTGATCTTGATAAGGCTGATCTTATTTATTTTCGCTGATCACTTCTACGCCTTTGGGTGGGGTGAATTTGAAATAATTTTCCGGAAGTTTTAGGTTGGTTTTGATATTTGAAAAAGTGATATGGGTGCGCTGGCCTAGATTATCGAAAATTTGCATTTCCTTAATGGTATTATTCTCGAATAGCAACAACACTTTATTCACTAAACCTTCTTTGTCGCGTGCTTTGAGTTCATACCACTGCCCGTCACGTGAGACGGTAAAAAATTGTTGGATGGATTCGACTTTGCCGGCTAATAATAATGCAGGCGTTTCATCTAGGCGTTGATTCACTGGCTGGATGATCACTTGTTCTAAATCTTGATCATATACCCACAGTTGTTTGCCATCTGAAATTAATAATTGTTTATCGGGCTTATTAATTTGCCAGCGAAATTTACCTGGGCGCTCGAGGGTCATTTCACCTTGGGTGACTTGATTGCCAAACTGTGCGCTTTGGGTAGCTTGAGTAAAATGCGCTTGAAAGGCATGTGTGTTAGAGAGTTGTTTATCGAGTTCGCCAATCGCATCATTTGCGTAAATGGATCCACTCATTAACAACGATAATAAAAATAATCCCAGTTTTTTCATGATTAACCTTGTTTAACTAATACTTCACGCCCGCCATTGGGCTGTATGGCCGAAACCAAACCTTCCGCTTCCATTTGCTCAACAAGACGTGCTGCACGATTATATCCAATTCGCAATCGCCTTTGAATAGATGAAATAGATGCTTTACGACTTTCTATCACCATTTGTACCGCTTGATCGTATAAAGAATCTTTGTCGTCTTCTTCATCCTCTAAATCTGCGCTGGCATAACTAAACGCAGAGTCTGAGGTTTGTCCAGATAAAATATCATCTTGATATTCTGGCGTGCCGCGATTTTTCCAGTCATTGGCCACGGCATGCACTTCTTGATCGGTGACGAATGCGCCGTGCACACGCATCGGCAACCCTGCGCCCACGGGTAAATACAACATATCGCCACGGCCTAAGAGTTGCTCTGCGCCTTGTTGATCTAAAATGGTGCGAGAATCAATACGCGATGCCACTTGGAAAGCGATGCGTGCAGGCACGTTGGCTTTAATTAAGCCCGTGATCACATCCACTGAGGGTCTTTGCGTTGCGAGTATTAAATGAATACCTGCCGCGCGCGCCTTTTGTGCGATCCGAGCGATCAGTTCTTCTACTTTTTTACCAACGACCATAATCATATCGGCAAATTCATCGACTACTACCACAATATAAGGCAATGGTACCAATTCAGGGGGTTCTTGCTCGCATTCTTCAGGCCAGAGTGGATCTAAAATCGGGCTTTTACTTTTGATGGCATCTTGTACTTTGCGGTTATAACCCGTGAGATTGCGTACGCCCAGCGCCGCCATTAAACGATAACGCCGCTCCATCTCACCGACGCACCAGCGCAGTGCATTGGACGCTTCTTTCATATCGGTAACGACGGGTGTTAATAAATGGGGAATGCCGTCATAAACGGATAATTCCAACATTTTTGGGTCGATCATAATAAAGCGCACATCTTCTGGACCCGCTTTAAACAGCATACTAAGCAACATGGCATTAAGACCCACTGATTTACCTGCGCCGGTGGTGCCTGCAACCAATAAATGCGGCATTTTTGCCAAATCGACTACGACCGGATGACCCGCAATGTCTTTACCCAGAGCAAGGCTCAAGGGTGATTCAGATTTTTCATAGACTTGCGAGCTCAGTACTTCACTCAGTGAAACGGTTTGACGGTGAATATTAGGTAATTCCAAACCAATCACGGATTTACATGGAATAATTTCAACCACGCGCACACTCACCATTGATAATGAGCGCGCAATATCACGTGCAAGGCCAGTGATTTTGCTAGCCTTTACCCCGGGGGCTAAATCCAGTTCAAACCGTGTGATCACAGGCCCCGGATGCACGGCGACCACAGTTGCAATCACACCGAAATCGGCCAATGTTTCTTCCACTTGTTTCGATAACATTTCCAACATTTGCGGCGTATACGTTTCATGTGTTACCTCTTGCGGGGGATCTAGCAACGCAAGCGAAGGTAATAAACTCTCACTATCAAATAAGGGCATTTGTTGTTGTGGACGTTTGGGTTTTTTAGGTGCGGGCGGCGGTGAAATAACGACGGGCATTATCACAACCGGTGCGGGCGTGCTGGCTTGCGCTTTCACCACTGTCATTGAAAATCGCGGCTCAAAGGGATGTTCCGCAGCAATTCTAGGCTTCACTGTTTCTTGCACCCATTTATCGGCGCGGTGATTTTGATAGCGCGTCCATAAACGCAGCGCAATTTGGTTTAATTTGAAGTAGGTTTTATTACCCCAAAATAGTAAGCGCTGGCCCAAGCCAACCAATAAATTCCACCCAGAAAACCCGGGAATAAAAGTAAAAAAAGCCAAAAAAAACAACCACAAAAGAAAAGTTGACCCCGTCAAAAATCACAAACAAGA
>CAZPAA010000169.1:0-4747 GCA_964584425.1 uncultured Gammaproteobacteria bacterium
TTTTATTTTTTTAAATTTTTTATTCTTGTGGTAATGATAACGTGCGTGCAATAAGAGCTGTTGTATTGTTTTTCTTCTGTGCTTGATTGCGACGATGCAGGAATATCTAATTTTCTGCGTTTTGCAGTAGGGGTTGTATCACCGCTTTGCGTAGAAAATTGCGTGCGGGCATTTTCAGCACATTCTATGGCCTTGGCATAACGATGGCCATTGAAATGCTCACAGGCATGTCTTAGTTGTTCTTTACCACTCATGAGAGCTTCTTATGTTCTTTAAAAGTGAATATTCTAACATGGGATATTCATCTTAGCTAGCCCCCTCAATTGAGAGCGTTTTGGTGCAATCTAGGTTCTGATATGCCCTATTTGCGTAGGGGCGCAGCATGCTGCGCCCAGGTGTCTCGTGTGAAGAAATATTTGCATTCCCGGAAATTGCCCATTCTTTTATTGCAGGGAACACATCGTTTGCTCTACCGCAGCAACACCTGGGCGCAACATGTTGCGCCCCTACGAAGAATATACACAGGGCGTTTGCTTGCATTTTTTAAGATTTGCGCCAGGTGGTACCTTGGCTTGAATCCTCAAGGATAATGCCCATGTCTATTAACTGCTGGCGAATGGCATCGGCTTTGGCAAAGTCTTTTTGTTGACGGGCGGTTTCACGCGCTTGTATCAATTGTTCAATTTCATCAGAAGAAACTTTACTGGTTTGTTGAAAATAGATCTCAGGATCAAGGGTTAATAATCCCAAAATATTCGCAAGTTTTTTCAATTGACTTGCGAGTTGATCAGCTTCTTTAGGCTGATGATCGCGAACAATATTAATTTCTTTAGCCAGTTCAAACAATACAGATAATGCCTCTGGGGTATTAAAATCATCATCCATCACTTTAAAAAATCGTTGTACATAAGGATTTTGTTCATCCAATGCAATATCCATCATCGCCCTACCCCGCAATGCTAAATATAAACGCTCGCAACACGTTCTGGCTTGTTTTAAATTATCTTCAGAATAATTCACCGGACTTCTATAATGACTTGCGACCAAAAAATAACGAATGGTTTGCGCATCAAATATTTTTAATACATCACGGATGGTGAAAAAATTTCCCAGTGACTTAGACATTTTCTCATCATGCACTTCTACAAAACCGGTATGCATCCAAATATTCACAAATTTTTTATGTGTGCAGCCTTCAGATTGTGCGCGCTCATTTTCATGATGAGGGAAAGTTAAATCATACCCACCCCCATGTATATCCAAAGTTTCTCCTAAAAAATGCATGGCCATGGCAGAACATTCGATATGCCAGCCCGGACGCCCCATGCCCCACGGTGATGGCCAGCTCGGTTCACCGGGTTTTGCTGCTTTCCATAAGACAAAATCGAGGGGATCTTGTTTACCTTCATTCACCTCGACACGCGCGCCTGCGAGTAAATCTTCAAAGTGCCGATGTGCGAGTGCACCGTAAGTTGGAAATTTGCGTACGTGGTAATACACATCCCCATTCGCAGCTTGATAAGCCAATTGATTTTCAATCAGCTTTTGAATCAATTCAAGCATTTGTCTGATAGCAGCCGTGGCACAAGGTTCAATATTCGGAGATAATGCGCCTAAATCTTGAAAATCTTTATGCATCGCACTGGTAAAACGAGCAACGAGTGATTCTACGCTTTCATTATTTTCGAAAGCGCGCTTGATAATTTTATCGTCGATGTCGGTAATATTACGCACGTAATTTACTTTATATCCGCGCGCTAATAAATACCGATAAATCACATCAAAGGCTAATACCGTTCTGGCATGACCCACATGACAATAATCATACACCGTGATCCCGCACACATACATATTGACTTGCCCCTTTGTCAAGGGCTTAAAAACTTCTTTTTGCTTCGTGAGTGTGTTATAAACCTGTAACATGAAAATCCTTATTCAAGCGCTGATTACGTGTTTCTTTTGATAGTAACGTCCACCATAGTACCAGTTCGGGGCCTTGTAAGGTACCCATTAACGCTGCGCGTAGGGGTTGAAATAATGCTTTGCCTTTAAAGCCTGCGTTTTTTAAATTCTCCAAGCCTTTGGAATAATCTTCGCAATCGATTAACTCAAAAAATTCTGAGCTGGTTTCTTTTAAAATCACGCGCGCTTCTTCGGTGTAAGTTAATTCATGCGTGAATGCACGTTTGGCCCAAACCAGTGCTTCATGCGGTAATGTGACTTCTGATTTCACCAAAGCGGCAAACGCATGATGCTTTTCATGCGGAACTATTCCATCGACTGCGATCATCAGCCAAGCCCACAGTTCTGCATCGTCTAGACGATTAAGACTGACTTTTTGCCAATATTCCAATTGTTTTTCATCAAATTTAGCGCTGGATTTACCGAGTTGTGATTCATTGAAATGTTCTGCTAATTCGGCTAAGTCATATAATTTATTTTCAGGATAGTAATGACCCAAACGCGCGAGATAATTATTGAGCGCTTCGGGTAAATATCCGAGTGCGCGTAATTCCTGCACGCTTTTTGCGCCATGGCGTTTTGATAAAGGCGCGTTGTCCGCACCTACAATTAACGTAATATGCCCATATTCCGGCACGCGTAATCCCAGCGCTTGTAAAATTAAAATTTGGCGTGGCGTATTGGTGAGATGATCTTCTCCGCGCACAGCCAAGGTCACATTCATCAGTGCATCATCCACTGCATTACAAAACATAAATGCAGGCGCATTACTTGAGCGCTTAATGATGAAATCACCTAAGTCATCCGTTTGAAACGTTTGATGCCCCTTGACTAAATCATGAAATCGCACGGTTTGCTTTTTAGGTACGCGAAAACGCAAAGTGAACGGCAGAGCTGATGCTTTTTTTGCAGCCACCTCTTCTTCGCTTAAATTTGCGCAGGTGCCTGCATAACGCGGTGCTTGACCAGCAATGTGTTGCATTTTGCGTGAAAGCGCCAATTGTTCTTCGGTGCAAAAACAAGGATACGCCTGCTGCGTATTTAATAGTTGCTGATAATATTGCTCATAAATATCCATGCGATCGGCTTGCAAATACGGACCCGCATCACCACCGACTTCAGGGCCTTCACCCCAGTGCAAACCCAGCCAACGTAAGTCTTGCATCAAACTATCTAAGTAAATGAGCTCACTGCGCTGTGCATCGGTGTCTTCTATCCTGAGTAAGAATACACCCGCGTGCTTTTTCGCTAATAAATAATTGAACAAAGCGGTTCGCATATTGCCTAAATGTAAGTGACCCGTGGGACTGGGTGCAAAACGTGTTTTAATGGGTGTGGATGACATGTTTAATGTTCTCTTCATATTTCAAATGATATAATGTTTCAAAAAGGGCTCAAAAAATGGCTGCACTATCCGATAAAAATAACATAGATACTGCAGGAGTTGTATGGTTATGATGAAAAATTTATGGATGTCCTTTATTGCTGTGTTGCTGAGTACCGTACTGGTGGCCTGTGACAGCTCCAGTGATTCTACGCCTGCGCAGCAAAATGTAAATCATTCAACTAACCATGTTATTCAAATTGAAACGAATTAAGGCGTGATATGGGTTGAACTCTATCGAGATTTAACCCCACAAACGGTTGATAACTTTCTGCAATATGTTGAAGAAGATTTTTATGACAATACTGTGGTTCATCAAGTATTGCCAGGATTTATTATTCAGGCGGGGTTGTTTGATGCTAACTTTGAGCAAAAACCTACGCGTGCAGTCATAAGCAATGAATCCCAGTTTTCGCCGGCGCATTCGCGCGGTACAGTTGCGATGATGCGGGGCGATCATCCCGACTCGGCCACTTCTGAGTTTTTTATTAACCTGAATGATAATCAATTATTTGATATTCATAATGGTTATGCCGTGTTTGGTAAAGTCATTCGCGGGATGGATGTGCTGGATAAAATTGGCGCGGTATCCACCTGCTCTCGCGCGCCGTTTTATGATGATGTACCGTGTGAGACGGTGATTATCAAAAAAGTGGTGGAGAAATCTTAAATTCCAAAATTGAGTTCTACAGCAACTTAATTGTGTCTAATGACAGGATTCGCAATTCAGGCGAATTATTTGCTTTTCTCGCAACGAGCTGATAGGCTAGCTGAAGTTATGTGACAAAATAAAGGTGTTTTATGATTATTTCTTTTTCCCGGATAGTAGAAGTACTTCGACAGGATAATCATTCTAATGTTCCTGTGTATTTGCAAGCTACAAGCCTATATGTAGCGTTGGCTGCCATTCAAGCCAAAAATATCGCTGAATCAATGCTGGAATTTCATGCTCAAAACACAATAATGAACATGCAACTGGGGTGGCAAGCGTACTACCGCTTTCTTGACAATATACAATCTGAAAACAATGTGCTTGTGGGTGTTCAGGTAGACTCGAATGTCATGAGCGAATTTAATGAACAATTCCGCTCAATGATGCAGCCTCTATAAGTAAATCTATGCGATCAGACATGACCCATTAATTTATTTATGGTACCAGTCTGTTGATGCGTTTTCACACCCCCCTGCTGCAATTGATTCAGATTATTTTATCTGGGATAAACAAGGTGATTTAACCCATCCCGTGCATGTAGATGAATCTACCGCAATCACCCAAGTGACTTATACCAATAAATCCTCCTCTGGATTAATAGCTGAAAGGGGATCAGCAGATGGTAAAACTGAATTGTGCATTGACTATAGGCCGCCTTCTGGTAACAATAAAACCAATTGTTTTTTTAT
>CAZPAA010000170.1:0-4733 GCA_964584425.1 uncultured Gammaproteobacteria bacterium
ACCGATACATTGGTCAATGAAAAACCTACATTCGCATTTGCGAAAGAAATGAACAAGCAGCTTGAGGCCAGCGATGCTGCAAAAGCTGCTCAATAAAAATCCCCCATCAGATATGCTTGACGAAACAAACATATTCTTTAATGATATCATCATAGATTTCAATTAAAGGTATGATTGTGAACACATCGCCCCCCTCTATCACCATCATCGGCGCCGGCCATATGGCAACCAATATCCTAGCGGGATTAGCACACGCAGGCACTGATTTATCACATATTTGCATCACCGATAAAGATCCCGAAAGACTACGCCAATTATCTAAACAATTTTCAATAAAAACCAGCGAAGACAATCACGCCGCAATCAAAGGTGCAAATATTGTATTGTTAGCGATAAAACCACAAAGCCTCGCTGATTTTGCCAAAGCATGCAAACAAGCCTTTACCAAAGATCATTTAATCATTTCTATCTTAGCGGCAACCTCTATCAGCCAATTACAAAATGCATTGGGCGAGCATATTTTTATTCGTGCCATGCCGAATATTTTAGTGGCATTATCCCAAGGCCAAACCATTTTATTTGCAAACACACATCAGCCAAAAGTAGAACATTTTTTCAGCCCACTTGGCGTCACAAAGTGGGTGAAAGATGAAGCACAATTAGAAGCTTACACTTTATTAACCGGCTGCGGCCCAGGTTATTTATTTTTTATCATGCAAAGTATTATTGATGCATCAACCAAACTTGGCATCGATGAAAAAGATGCAAAAGCTGCGGTTTTACAACTCTTCACCGGCAGCGCACAAATGGCAAAAGAAAATTCTGCAAGCTTAATCGAGCTACAACAACAAGTCGCATCCAAAGGCGGCATTACCGAGCATATATTAAATAGTTTAAAAAACGATGATGTAACAACAATATTTCAACACGCTTTTATTGATGCTTATCATTATGGACAACAATTACACTCACACAAGGAAGAAAAATGAGCCCACTCATGCAAGCTAGTTTCTTTTTAATTGATACTACATTTACATTTTTAATGTTAGCGGTTTTATTGCGGATTTTATTACAATGGGTAAAAGCTGATTTTTATAATCCTATTTGTCAGGCGGTGTTAAAAGTAAGCAACTTCATGGTACTGCGCTTGCGATTAATTATTCCTGCATATGGCGGCATGGATTGGGCAAGTGTAGTTTGTCTGTTGATTTTAGCGATTATTAAACAAGCTTTATTATTGCTAATTGAAACTGGCCTGTTTGTGAATATCGTTGGTTTAGTCCTACTTGGAGTCGCCGATAGCTTAAGCTTGTTATTTTATACGTATTTATTTTCGTTGATTGTGATCACGGTGGTGAGTTGGTTAAACCCAGCTACGATTAATCCACTGGTACAAATTGCAATACAATTGACGACTCCGATCCTTAATCGGATCCGTACATTTTTACCGAATGTAGGTGGGTTAGATCTATCCCCACTGGTCTTTGCTGTCGGTCTTATCCTATCTAATCTGCTCATCATCCAAGTGATCGCGCAGATGGGCGTCGGTTTAGTGGCACCAATTAACCCTCAACCACATTAATATGGATATGAACTTTTAATACTTGCTGCATCATAGCAAATACCGCAGATAAATTGGTCATCGTGGGATTACCTTTAGCTGAAAGCATGCGATGCACACTCTTATCAGATTTATGAATTTTTTCCGCAAGCTCCTCAAAGCCAATCGTGGCATTCACTAAATCACGTAAAATTATTTTTGCTGTTTTAGGATCACCATTTAAAAATAACTCTGTAGCTTCATTTAATAATGCATTTGCAAACTTTGGATCTGCCTGTAAGCGCTCTTGAATAGTTTTTTTAAATTCACGTGTGAGTGCCATATTATTTCTCTAGTTTTTTACGTTGTTTATATTCTTTCAATAAACCTAATGCTTTGTTGATATCTCTTCGTTGTGTCTTTTTGGTCCCGCCACCTAATAAAATAATAAGCTCTTCGCCTGCGGCAACTAAATAAATACGATAACCTGGGCCAAAATCAATTTTATATTCCCCAATCCCACTAAACCATTTAACATTACAAGTATTTCCTTGCATCAAGCGTACTAAAGCTACGCTTACTTTAGCAGCAGCAATTGGATCCAAACTCATAAACCATTTCGCATAAGGGCTTTCATCCTGCTCTGTAATGTATTCCAGGATCCTATAGCTTATCGATAATCTTACCATAAACGTTACCATTGTTCAAATGACTTTATTGATTGGAAAAATTATCATAAAAGATATAAATGATCAAATATATATTTATTAATGATTTAAAATAAATAAATTGGTCATTTATTTAAAAATAAGATGTATGAAATCAATATTTGAGTGATATGGACTTAATAATTATAAAAAGCCATTTTCGGAGGAACCGCTCAACTTTGGACTTCTCCATGATATTCGCTCGAATAAAGAATGATCATTCTTTGAAACAGTGTATCCACAGCCACCCGCAAGAGGATTGCATAAAGAACCATAAACCCAGGTATTCATATTGTTCTGTATCTTCATAGGATAGGCCTCCTCTATTTTTTTGAATTCAGCCAAATATCGGTTTCTGTGTAAATCTTGTTCAATGAGTTTAAGATTTTCATCTGAAATTTTATTGCCAGATAAATTAAGTGTTAACAATGTTTTATTTTGTTTGAGCTCGTTGATAATAAGCTCTGCGCCTGTATCAGTGATCTGATTGTTGCTTAAATCAAGGGTGATCAAGGTATTATTTTGTCCCAGCCCTTTAACAATAATCTTGACATCTTCATCGTTATGGTTATTGTTGCTTAAATCTAATGAAGCAATGTTCCCTAATTTATTAATGTTCAACCGTGCAAATTTCTGGTTTCTAAGCAAAAGCACATTAATTTTCTCAAGATTATCGGCAGAAATTTTATTGCCAGATAAATTAATTTTCTCTATACAATCATTTTTTTCCAAAGCCGTAATAAGATGCCGCGCTCCCACATCAGTGATCTGATTATTTTCTAAATGAAGTTCGACTAAGTTTTTATTTTGTTCCAAACCATTGCTAATAATGGCTACCTGTTCATTATCGATCCCAGTGTTGTTAAAATTACTAATCTTATCTTGACAGTAACCAAATCCCTGTACAGCTATTTCCAGGTTTTTTTCCAATTTTAATTTCACGCGCATAATTAACCCCGAACTAATCTGATTACCGGATAAATCAAGACGCAGTAATGTGTTATTTTTTTCAAGCGCAGTTAGGATATATTCAACCCCTTCATCGCTGATTTTATTGTTACTCAGATCAAGATGGGTTAATTTTATATTTTTTACCAAGCCTAGACTTAGGCTTTTTACCTCTTCATTGGTCATCTGCTGGCCACTCAGATCAATCTGCGTGATCTGCGCATTACTCAGATCTAACAGGGTATCTGCTATTTTCCTTTTTTTGGCCAATATGCTCTCAATGGTCTCCAATTTTTTTCTAGAAATTTGATTTCCTGATAAATCGAGTTGTTGTAAAGTATTATTCCGTTCCAGTGCCTCTATCAGCTGATCTGCTTCTTCGTCCTTGAGCTGATTGTTACTAAGATTCAGTGTGGTTAATGTTTTAGTATTTTTTAATAAGTTAACAAAGCTTGCAATATGCGAAGCATTAATTTTTGTGCCTGTGAGATCAAGTACTGTTAAGTTTGGGCAGGTGAGCAATAGCTCTGTATAATTATTTTCCCAATTAGACGTTTCATTGCCTACATCTAGATTATTAATACAAAACATTCGTAAATTTTTATGCTTTTCTAAGGCCTTAATCAAGTCATACAGATGGGAAGACAATTGACGATTGTTCTTAACGGTAATACTGGTTAAATTTTCGAACGCGGTCGTGCGCCTCCACATGATTAAATCGGCAAAATCAGAAAAGTTAAATGTTGAGGCATCTAGGACTGTTATTTCACCAAGCTTTAGGTCATCTAACTCTTTAGGCATAATCATCTCCAAAATATGTATATTTGAAGAGGTATCATACCTGATAAAAGTCAGATTGTAAACTAATAATTAAGATCATTATTACTTTAGAAATCCCCCATTTGAAAGGGAGGATTCATTGGATTAGGTCACACATTCTCTCTGGTCGAGCGCTTGAGTAGGTAATAGCTGACCAGGCCTGAAATCAAGGAGCCGGTTAGAATGTATTGTGAAATAAAATTACAAATCTTTGTTGCTAATTTTCAACGCAGAACCAAAGACCTTATCATCCTCTTTCTCTAGCTGTTGTTTTTGAGTGGCTTTTGCAATTTTTGCAACTTGCCCGCTAGCCCCGCCAGGGCCTCCATGCACCATTATCCTTGAAGAAGATGATGAGGAAGAAGCCGTTGTTGTAGCGGCCGTTGTTGTAGCGCGCGCAGCGGTAGTACTAGTCGAAGTATCGAATGTTGATGACAATGAGGCAAGGGAATTATAGGCTGCAAGTTCTTTTTCAAATTTTTTTTGTTTTGGAAGGTTAATATTCCTTTGCAAATATTGATTAATTTCGCGTTGCTTATCTTCAGAAATTTCCGTGCCCAATAAATCAATACGCTGTACAGTGGTATTTTTTTTCAGCGCCTCTATTAACAAATCCGCGCTTTTATCAGTAATATTTTTATTGTCTGATAAATTAAGATCGGTTAACGCGGGATGTTCTGAAAGATTTTTTACTAAAATCTCTACTCCCTTATCGTTAA
>CAZPAA010000171.1:0-4706 GCA_964584425.1 uncultured Gammaproteobacteria bacterium
CCCACATCGCGATGGGGTCTATTCCGTTTGAACCTTGCAAAAGCGCAAGAGCTGAGGATCCTTCAGGTGCGCTCAGTTGTCATTTGGCGGATGATGATTTGCATGAAGCACATTTGTTAATTCAACATCTGCAAGAAGTTAAACAACAATATCCTGATTACAAAATCGCTATTCTTGTGCGCGCACGTAGTCATCTTTATGAAATTTTACCATTACTGAAATCCTATCAAATTCCTGTTCAGGCTCTAGAAATAGAGCCCTTAGCAGATCGTGCAGCCATTCGTGATTTGCTCGCATTAACACGAGCGTTATTACATCCTTTTGATAAAATTGCATGGCTTTCATTATTGCGCGCACCTTTTTGTGGGATTAATTTAGCAGATTTAGAAATATTAACTCAAGCAGCAAGCGATCGTGCATTATGGGACATTATGCAAGATGAAATGGCACTGGCTCTATTGTCTAAAGATGCAGCACTGCGAATACAAAAATTTACGTTAGGTTTTAAGCCGACGGTTGAGGCAATAGGGCGTATGCCATTGAATCGGTTAGTTGAAAGTGCATGGATTGCATTAGGTGGTGCTTTTTATTCCAACTCTTTGCAAAATACAGATGTTGAATCTTATTATAAAGTTCTAGAGTTTTTAGAAAAAGAATACCGACATATCGATATGCACATAATTGAAGAACATTTAAGCAAAATATTTACAGATCAGGTGGATTCAGATAAAAATGCTATTCAAATAATGACTATTCATAAATCAAAAGGTTTAGAATTCGATGTGGTATTTTTACCGGGACTAGCACGACGACCTGCAAATAATACTTTACCGGTATTACGTTATGTTGAGCAAACGCTGGATTCAGGGAGTTATTGGTTGCTTGCTCCAATTCATGCACGTACTGCGCAGCATGATCCGATTTATCAATATTTAGGTAAACTTGAAAAACACCAGCAAGAATATGAAACGCAGCGATTATTATATGTCGCATTAACCCGGGCAAAACAACAGTTATATTTATACGCAGTGGTTGATCCAGAAAACCCACAACCCGCATCACAAAGCTTATACGCATTGCTGGCTTCAAACCTGTCATTGCAAGAGGAAATCCCGTCATTGCGAGCGAAGCGAAGCAATCCAGGTTCGTCGCCTGGATTGCTTCGTCGCTGCGCTCCTCGCAATGACGGAGACTTCGCTCGCAATGACGGAGACTCCGCTCGCAATGACGAGGGACTTTTCCGCCTCCCACTCAACTGGCAACTCCCCAATCTCTGGCATCATTGGCTAAACCAACAAAACCCACATCCAACGCAAGACAACTCCGTAGACACCACTGCCTTCGCCCCCGACACCATCATGCGTAAACACATCGGCACTTTATTGCACAGAGTTCTAAAATATTTGGCCGAAGGCGGAAAGCAAGCAATAACTCAAGAAAGCTGGCGATTACGTTTATTAGAACTGGGCGTGGGCAGGGATGAAATAAACACAGCTTTAACAATATTAACCCAAGCAATCCAAAACATTTTGTCAGATCCCCGTGGTCAATGGATATTGCAAGCGCATCAAGAAAGTGCCTGCGAGCACGCCATTCACACACATATTAAAAATAAATACACGCGTATCGTTATCGATCGCACTTTTGTTGAAAACAATGTACGTTGGATCATCGATTATAAACTTGGCGCTGCAACGGATGAAATCAATGCTTATATTGCACAATTACAACAATATGCACGCATCATGCAGCAAATGGACCCACGCCCGATTTGTCTAGGTTTATATTTCCCACTCACTAAAACTTGGAAGGAGTTCGCATGCAGCAGTTAAATCATGCTTTAGTCGTAGCGATTTCATCTCGCGCATTATTTGATTTGGAAGAGTCGCATAGTATTTACGAATCAAAAGGCGTAGAGGCGTATCAAAATTATCAAATCAATCATGAAAATGATCCTTTGAAACCGGGATCTGCTTTTCATTTAGTGCATAAATTATTAAATATAAACCAAGGACAAGTACACCCATTAGTTGAAGTCATTTTACTCTCGCGCAATAGCGCCGATACGGGATTACGTGTATTTAACTCAATTAAGCATTATGATTTGAATATCACACGTGCCGTGTTCACTAGTGGGCAGACGCCTTATCTTTATGTCCCTGCATTTGGTGCACATTTATTTTTATCGGCTGATCCACGTGATGTAAGGCAAGCATTGCAAGCAGGTTATGCTGCTGCAACCATTGTTTCGGCGGTGACGAATGCCAATCAATCACCCCAATTACGCATTGCATTTGATGGAGATGCGGTATTATTTTCTGATGAGTCTGAGCGTATTTATCAAGAGCAAAGCTTAGAAGCCTTCAATGACAATGAAAGTAAAAGTGCGACCATGCCCTTATCCGGTGGGCCATTCAAACCCGTATTGGCTGCACTCGCACATATCCAAAGTTTATTTCCAATCGAACATTCACCCATCCGCACCGCATTGGTCACTGCGCGCAGCGCGCCGGCACATGAGCGTGTGATCCGAACATTACGCGCATGGAATATACGCTTAGATGAGGCATTATTTTTAGGCGGACTGAATAAAAGTGAATTTTTACGCGCATTTGGTGCCGATGTATTTTTTGATGATCATCCTACACACATTAATGCTGCAAAAGATCATGTCACAGCAGGACATGTACCGAGCGGAATATTAAACGAGAGGCCCTGATAAAAAAACACCCCGAATTTCGGGGTGTAAATCCAATTGTAGTTGGAGATTGACAATGAGAATTTTAGATCTGTTGCGGTCTGTTGGAAACAGTCAATCTCTTTTTATTTTGTGAGACATTAGCCCTGTGTGCCTAATGCTTTAATTTTTGCATTCAAACGACTTTTATAACGTGCAGCAGCATTTTTATGAATCAAACCTTTAGTGGCAAGACGATCAATCACAGGCTGTGCAACACGAAATGCAGCATTCGCAGCAGCTTGATCCAAACTTTCAATGGCTTTACGCACTTTTTTAATTAAGGTACGCAGCATAGATCTGCGAGAGGCGTTATGCATACGGGTTTTTTCATTTTGAATTGCACGTTTTTTTGCTTGAGCTGAATTGGCCACATTGACTCCTTGGGTTAGTCGATAAAACCGCTATTTTGTTGATTTTTGACTGATTTGTCAAGATTTAGTTATGAAAAGAATGATATAATGCGGTCTTTTACTCTTAGGTGGGTTGTGAGCAATATCTTTGTTTTTGATATCGAAACGATTCCTGATATAGAAACTGGGCGCAAATTATATCAGTTAGGTGACATAGATGATAATGAAGTTTCCGATGCGATGTTTGCCAAGGTGAGAGCTCAATCGGGTCGGGATTTTTTACCCCTACATTTGCAGCGAATTGTTGCTATTTCTGTGGTTTTAGCGACAAACAAGCGGGTAAAGGTTTGGTCTTTGGGCGATAATCACGCTGATGAAAAGGATTTGATCGCACGCTTTTTTACCGGTCTTGACCAATACACACCCACATTAGTCTCCTGGAACGGCAGTGGGTTTGATTTACCCGTTCTTCATTACCGTTCACTCTTACACGGCATTCCTGCCCCCAAATACTGGGAAATTGGCGAAACTGACACCCAGTTTAAATGGAATAACTATTTAAACCGTTACCACTACCGGCATATTGACCTGATGGACGTATTGGCTGGCTACCAAGCCAAAGCGAATGCACCACTGACGGAAATCGCGGTGATGTTGGGGTACCCAGGTAAAATGGGCATGTCAGGACAAGATGTATGGCCGAATTTTATGGCAGGGAATATTGCGCAGATCCGCAACTATTGCGAGACGGATGTGATTAATACCTATTTGGTATATTTACAGTTTGAACGTGTGCGTGGAAATTTAACACCAGAAGCACAAGCAGCAAGTCATGCTTTATTACGTGAAAGCTTAGCTGCAGAACAAAAACCGCATTTAGACGAATTCTTAACTGCATGGAGCAGTCAATGCAGCTAACGATTAGATCCCTCAATCATCAAGGTTTAGGTGTTGCGACGCATGAAGGTAAAACGGTGTTTGTGCACAATGCCTTGCCGGGTGAAGAAGTCATTGCGGTAAAAAAAGAACAACATAAACGTTATGATGTAGCAAGAGCGATAGAAATTTTAAATCCCTCGGTCGATCGGGTGTCCCCGCAATGTCCACATTTTTTAGTCTGTGGTGGTTGCTCACTTCAACATATGAGTAATGATGCGCAAATTGCGCTTAAGCAACAAACGTTACTTGAGCAGTTGCAGCATTTTGCGCACGCAACACCAAAAAATATTTTGCCGGCGCTACAAGGCCCATCGTATGGTTATCGACGTAAAGCGCGTCTTGGTGTTAAATATGTGGATAAAAAAAATAAATTACTCATCGGATTTAGAGAGCAAAATAATCGGTTTTTAGCTGATTTAGAAGCATGCAAAGTCATTATTCCTAAAGTCGGTGAATCGTTTGAAGCACTTCGTGCTGTGATCATGCAGTTATCGCACTATCGCAGCATTGCTCAAATTGAATTGGCTGCAGGAGATCAAATAACTGCGATCATTGTTCGCCATTTAGAACCATTAACCGAGCAAGATCATGAGCTGTTAATTCAATTCGGTAAAAAACATGAGATTTACATTTATTTGCAATCCAAAGGCCCAGAAACTGTGCATTGCATCTGGCCT
>CAZPAA010000172.1:0-4684 GCA_964584425.1 uncultured Gammaproteobacteria bacterium
GCGGTCGCGGAGCGGGACCGTCCCGTCCTTCATCGTGTCGTGGTCGATGGTGATACCGAAGGGGGTCCCGGCCTCGTCCATGCGGCGGTAGCGTCGGCCGATGGCCCCGCCTTTTTTTAGGGTTGCGCGGATTTCATCGATATGGGTTTGTAGGCGGTCGAGTTCTTCGGCGATATCGGATTTTTGTGCCCAGAATACTAATTCTTGTTCAAGGCGATGCGAGTCGAATTCGATTTTGGTTTGCTTTAAGCGCTCTAACATTTTTTCGCGCTGCAGGTGCATGATATTGGCAGCGTGCGGTTTGATTTCATTTACATGTTGTTGAATGGAATCTAAACGCGAAAGAATAATATTTTTTAGCGCTTCACCTTCACGTTGTCGGTCTGCCTGAAATTTTTCAAGTAATTGGGTGATTAATGTCAAAGCCCCCTGCTCTAATTGTTGCTGGTTTTGCTCGGGTGCAATCACTGCGCCTGGCCAGCGTAAAATATCCATTAAATTAATGGTGGCGGTGGTTTGCAGTTGTTGGCCTAGAGACTGGCAAGTTGCCAGTAAATTCTGCACCAACGGTTTATTGAGCTCGAGCGCATTGCTTCCCCCACCGATTTCATAGCGCAGGCCCAATTCCAGCTTCCCGCGGCTAAGGTTGGTGCGAAGCGCTTCGCGAAATTGTGGTTCTAATCCACGTAAGGTATCTGGCAGACGAATACTGAGTTCAAAAAATCGACTATTGACGGCGCGCAGTTCTGCGGTTAAGGTGCCTACTTCATTCTGAAGGCGACACTGCGCAAATGCGGTCATACTGCTTACTTTGTCATGGGCTGCCATTTGGAATGAATCCTGATAAAATCGTCGCTTACTATACCATAATTGAGGTGATCATGCGTGCCAATAACAGAGCAAATGATAAGTTGCGTAATATTCAATTTACCCGCAAATATACGCAATATGCAGAAGGTTCTGTATTAGTTGAATTTGGCGCGACCAAAGTATTATGTAATGCGAGTATTAGTCCAGGCACCGTGCCACGGTTTTTAAAAGGCAGCGGTCAAGGTTGGATAACGGCGGAATACAGCATGTTGCCGCGCGCAACCCACGATCGTATTGAGCGCGAAGCGGTGCGCGGGAAACAAGGCGGACGTACGCTAGAAATTCAGCGCTTAATTGGTCGCTCGCTGCGTGCGATGGTCGATTTAAAAGCGTTGGGTGAAAATACCATCACCATCGATTGCGATGTGATCCAAGCCGATGGTGGAACAAGAACCGCTGCGATCACCGGCGGCTGTATTGCGCTGGTTGATGCGCTGCAACAATTACAAGATTTAAAAGTACTCAAAAAACCCGCACTGATTCAACGCGTAGCAGCCGTCTCTGTCGGCATTTTCAACAATAACGCCCTATTAGATTTAGATTACAGCGAAGACAGCCAAGCCCAAACCGATATGAACATCGTCATGACCCAAGATTTAAAATTCATCGAAGTCCAAGGCACCGCAGAAAATCAATCTTTCACGGAAGAACAATTATCCAGCATGCTCGCCCTCGCAAAACAAGGCGTGCAACAATTATTTGAATTACAAGCGCAGGTGTTGGGGGCATAAGTTTCACTATTTTGGCATATATTTCCGATCTCTTGCCAAACAAATCATGAAAAATATATTGGAATTCTTTGACAAGTAACCCCTGTGGTTCAAAACATAGATTTCTCCAAAAACGACATTTGTTGATTTTGGAGAATTTAGGTTAAAGGACGGTTTAGCCAAGATTTGTCTTAATCATTGAGGAAAACATAACGCGCTTGTGCTTGGTCTAATTGTGCAGACAATGCATTATTTTGTGCATCGATTAAATCGGTAATATCTACATCTCCGTGTTCATAGCGATCGGTGACTAATGATAAATTTTCTGACGCTGCGCGGGAGGCTTCTGCGGATAAGGTGATTGCCGGATAAGACTCACCGATATGATATAAAATATCGCGCGTGCGTTTTTCAAGGTTTACTTGAGTGGCTTGATTTTGTAAATTGAGCTGTTCTACCTCATAAGTCGTTTGCGAAAGTTGTGCTCCGCGTGCGCCGCCGGTGAATATCGGTATTGACGCATTCACATTAACTTCCCACTGTGTGTCGCTAATACCTCTTTGTGCAAAATTAGAACCGGTGCCGCTTTTTGATAGGGTTTGGGATAGCCCCCCTTCTAAATTAAAATTGGGAATATAAAAAGCGCGCGCATTGGCGAGTTTTTCACGTTCTTTTGCGCGAAGTGTGGAATCAATTTCACCTAATTCTGGGGCGTTGAGTAGCGTTTCTTCTATGGCAAAATTTTGAAATATTTTCCAAGCGTATGGATTGCCGATATAGCCATCGAGCGTTTTATTGCTAATTAAATTGGTAAATTGACCCAGTTCTTCATCGGTGATCAAGAATTTTTCATCTTGAGGTAAATATAATAAACGATTGAGTTCTGTTTGTGCTTCAAGCACCAAAGCAATCGACTCGAGTAATGTTTGCTGATCTAAGGCCAATTGGCTCTCCCAACGCAATACATCCGCGCGAGAAGAATAGCCTACGCGCTCACGCATGCGGGCCAAATCTAAATTTTCTTCAGTCACATTTAAATTGGCACGCCGTACATCTCTGATCGCAATAGAACGCAGTACATTAATATAAGCCGTACCGGCTTGCGCTAATGTATCTAGCATTTCGCGGTATAATTTATAATCTTCAGCATCTTCTAAATATTGTGCAATCCGAAAATTCGCCCAAAAATTATCTGAATAAAGCGATTGTTGCCCGCCCAATATGCCGGAAGTCATATTTTCTGGAAGGCCGATAACTGCAAGGGGATCATTGGCATCTCTTTGGGTATTTTCAATTTCCGCAAAGATTTGTGGTAATAAATTTGCACGTGCAAGGTCAACATTTTCTTCGGCTATATTCACGAATAATTCATTCACTTGTAATTCGAGGTTGGCATGCAGCGCAGTTTGCATGGCTTCAACCAAAGTTAATTTTTTTTGGTTTGAAGTTTCTTCCGCATGCAATAAGTTTGCATTTAATAAATAATTCCAATTCGGTGCGAAGCCGATGGCCCTCGCCGTTTGCATATTAATGGTCATTTTAAGATTGGCCTCAAACACCACGTTTAGATTTTCTGGTCCCTCGCCTAATAAAATGCTTTGAACATCCAGCGCCAAGCGCCGTGCAAAGCGAATTTTATCTTCAGGCATCCCGCCTTGCGCGGCGAGCAAGCCTAATTCCACATCATGCGCACCCGTGCTAGAAAAACTCGGTAAACCGCGGTGTATCAGCCCTTGCGCCAAGGCATGCATGTCTTCTTCGGAAAAAGACAATAAAGGCGCAACATAAACGGCATCGGTATGATTCGGCAGACTACTTAGTAGCGAAGCAATATTTTTTTGTGCGGGAATAATCGTAATAGTGACATTATCTTGTTTTTCCACTTGATTAATCATGCGCTCAAGTTGCGGAAGCGTTTCCAACCAAAAGGGATTGATCAATAATGCAAGATGTTTGAATCCAACCAGATCATGAAAAATATTTAAATCTTTGGAGATGGATTTATTGGTGGTGAGATAAGTTAAATTGGGTTTACCACTGACGCCAAATTGATAAGGAAACCCTTGTAATTCTTGATCTAAAACCATCGCTGCGATAACAGGTTTATTCAAGGTTGCAATGTGCGCCATTTGCTGTGAAGACACTAATCCCAAAGTAATAATGAGATCAATGTTTGGATCACTGAGCTGTTTCTCAATCGCATTTTTTATTCCACTTAATGTACCATCACCCGAGGCGCGTTTATCTAAAGGCATTTCCAAAATAAACTCATCCGACATCAGCTCATTCATTTCAGTTTGTAAAAGACTTAATGGAATAATGGGTTGTTGCGCAGGACTATCGGTAATAATACCAATCGTCACTGTTTTTATTGCAAAAGCAGTGTGCGCGTACGACAAGATAAGCAACAAGAAAAGCCGCAATCCTTTGCGCATGGATTTATCCTAATTATTTCTGCACGGATTTTAATAAATAATCGAGCGCTGAAAGTGTATCGTCATCAGAACATTGTGGACACAAACCTTTTGCAGGCATCGCTTTAAAACCTTTCAACGCATGCTGTTTTAATACATCCGTACCCTTGGCCAAATGCGGCGCCCAACCTGCGGCATCACCATACTTAGGTGCACCGGCAGTGCCATTGTCATGACAAAATGCACAATCTTTTTTGTAGAGCTGCTCACCTGTCATCGGTGCACCCGCTGCTGCGCTTGCCGCCGCCGCTTGCGCAGATGCGCCCGCCACATTCACTTGACCCACGGGGGCTGTATTCGCATCAATGGTTTGTGCACGGGTTAGAGTACTTGTTGTATCGGCAAAAGTTGTTTGAGTCATCATTACACTCATAAGAATGATCCCACCTATGCCTATGGTGGATAAATGTGAAAATGACATAAACAACTCCTTCCTTTTGATCATAAACCACTTATTATACTGAAAGTTTACGGGCTTTTACAATGCAATCGTCTTTTGGGGGTTGGGGGGCATTTTGCCCTCACCGCTTCTGCAAAATCGGCCAAAATGCCCCCCAACCCCCAAAAGACGATGCTTTATCCGGATATCCCCTCATCCGCCCTGCGGGCACCTTCTCCCTGGGGGAGAAG
>CAZPAA010000173.1:0-4683 GCA_964584425.1 uncultured Gammaproteobacteria bacterium
CAATATAATTAGGCAGATAATATACCATGAAGTTAAGCCGCGATGCGGTCATAAAACAGTTATGAAAATCCCGAACGAACAATCGCAAAACAATCATGCTATGAAAAATAGAAAAATGATGAATTAGTGCTTGATAAGTTGTTTTCAATCCAAGCTATCGCTAATGTACAAGATGTGCTCTCACACGTACAAGATTTATTGAGGCATCCAGCGTTTGATATTAAAAACCCAAATAAAGTTTCAGCATTATTAGGGCAGTTTAGCCGCGCTAATCCGTATTATTTCCATCAAAAAGAGGGCAGAGGTTATGCGTTTTTGCAAAAAGTTATTTTGGAACTGGATGCATTAAACCCACAAGTAGCCGCGCGTATTGCCCAAGTGTTCACGACATTTAAGCGTTACGATAAAACGCGACAAGATTTAATGCGGCAATGTTTATTAACAATGCAGCAAACCAAATTATCAAATGATTTATATGAAATTGTAAATAAAACTTTAAACGAATAATTTTCGAGGATGTATAAATGACTTATTACAACGTTGATTCTAAAGTGGCGATTATTAACAAAATCATCGCTTATGCAAAACAAAAATTTCCAAAAAATAAAATAGCGCTGATTACTCAATTTATTCAATATTATTATGCGCCCGTTGCACAAGAAGATTTAATCGATCGTAATATTGTTGATTTGTATGGCGCCGCGGTTTCTCACTGGAATTTTATGGCAGAGCGATCTGGTAATAAAGAAGCTATTTATATTTACAATCCAGTATTTGATCAACATGGCTGGCAGTCAAAACATACGGTGATTGAAATTGCGACCAATAGCATGCCATTTTTAGTGGATTCATTACGTATCGTGTTAAACAATTATGGGCTGACTGTGCATATGATTATTCATCCGGGTACAGTCGTTTTAAAACGTGACGAAAAAAATGAAATTATTAGCTTAGAAGAAGTGAATCATGTTGATTTTAACACGAAAACAAAATTTGAAGAGCCTATTCTGATTGAAATTGACAGACAAACCGATCCGGTTTTTTTAAAACAACTCAAAAAAAGTTTGACCGAGTCTTTTGACGACGTCAAATGTGCCGTGCAAGATTGGCCACAAATGAAAGCGCAAGCAGAAGCCTTGATGGATGAATTAAAATCACTGTCCAGTTCTGCAACCAGCGCTGATCTACATGAAACATTAGCTTTTTTACGCTGGATGGTTGCAAATCATTTCACATTTTTAGGTTGTTGCGATTACCAGTTACGCAATCACACGGATGACACTTTAGAGATTGTCACTGAAAGCGCCTGCGGCTTGTATCGCAAAGGAAAATTTCAACCGAACGGCATTCCTGCGCAAGGTACGCCAGAAGGGCGCACACAAATTTTTTCTGATGAGCGTTTAATGTTAATTGAGGTTTATAGTGAACCTTCAACCGTTCATCGCCCCACCATGCCTTATTGTATTGTTGTGAAGCGTTTTACAAATCAGGGTAAACTATTAGGCGAGCGCCGTTTTGCTGGACATTTTACCTCAACCGCTTATTTTAGCGCGCCTAAAGCAATCCCTTTTTTACGACGTAAAGTGGAGCGCATTATTAAACTGTCTAATTTTTACGAGCAAAGTCATTCGGGTCGAGAGTTAATTAATATCATTGAAACCTTTCCGCGCGATGATTTATTTTTAGCACCCGAACAAGATTTGTTTGATGTGGTGATGGGCATTATGCATTTGCAAGAACGCCAACGCGTACGTTTGTTTGTGTTAAGAGATTCCTACGATCGCTATTTTTCCTGTTTGATATATATCCCCAAAGAACGCTACAACTCAAAATTGCGCCAACGCATGAGCCAAATTTTGATGGAAGCGTTTAACGGTGAAAGAGCCAATTTTAGCCCACGTTTTTCTGAATCGATCTTAGCGCGCTTGCATTTAGTGGTTCATTTAAAACTAGGCTCGGTTGCGCCAGAATATGATTTACATGCGATTGAAGATCGCTTGATCGAAGCTGAACGTACCTGGCAAGATGCACTGCATGATGCCCTCTTAGAACATTTCGGCGAAGCCAAAGGCGTAGACTTAAACAATAAATATTACCATGCGTTTAACGCAGGCTATATGGAGCATTATTCCGCCCGCACCGCAGTATTTGACATAGAACACATGGAAGAGCTACACGATGAAACTGAACTTGGCATGAGTTTTTACCAACCTTTAGAGCAATTCCACAATCGCTTATGCTTTAAATTATTTGGCATGAATCATCCGATCCCATTATCAGATGTGTTACCTATTTTAGAAAATTTAGGCTTTAGGGTCATTGCAGAACATTCACATGAAGTGGCTATTTCTGAAGAAAATAAAATCTGGATCAATGAATTCGATATGTTGCTTACGTCTGCAGAAGTTTTAGATGTAGATAAAGTGCGTGATATTTTCCAAAATGCATTTGCAAAAGTCTGGACGGGAGATGCCGAAAACGATGGCTTTAATCGTTTAGTATTATTATCCAAATTAAATTGGCGTGAAACAGCACTGCTACGCACATACGCAAAATATTTTAAGCAAATTGGCTTTACCTTCAGCCAAGCCTATATTGAAAACACCATGAGCGTATATCCAACGATCTCTAAAGCGCTAATAGAATTATTTCATGTTCGGTTTAATCCCACTGAGAAAAAGGCTCACGCGCATTATAAAGAAAAAATCGAAGAAATAAATCTAGCGTTGGATGAAGTAAAAAATATTGATGAAGATCGTATTTTGAGGCAATATTTATATGCAATTAAAGCAACACTTAGAACGAACTTTTATCAATTAGACAAAGACACACAAAAAGAAAAAAATTACATTTCTATTAAACTTAATCCATCCAGTATTCCTGATGTGCCGCTGCCACTTCCTGCATTTGAAATTTTTGTGTATTCACCGCGGGTTGAAGCGGTGCATCTACGTGCAGGCAAAGTCGCCAGAGGCGGATTGCGCTGGTCCGATAGACGCGAAGATTTCCGCACAGAAGTATTAGGATTAATGAAAGCCCAACAAGTTAAAAACGCGGTGATCGTACCGACAGGGGCAAAAGGCGGATTTGTTCCAAAATTAATCTCTAATTTTAAGACACGCGATGAAGTCATGAAAGAAGTGATTGCCTGTTATTCCACTTTTATTCGCGGAATGCTGGATATTACCGATAACCTAGATGGGGAAACTGTTGTGCCGCCCGTCAATGTGATTCGACATGATAAAGATGATACCTATTTGGTTGTAGCCGCAGATAAAGGTACCGCAACATTCTCTGATATCGCAAATGGCATTGCACACGAATATGATTTTTGGTTAGGCGATGCGTTTGCCTCTGGTGGTAGTCATGGTTATGATCATAAAAAAATGGGTATTACCGCTAAGGGCGCATGGGAATCTGTACGCCGTAATTTTCGCGAACTCAATAAAAATCCTGATACTCAAGTTTTCACTGCCACAGGGGTAGGTGATATGAGCGGCGATGTATTTGGCAATGGCATGTTGTTATCCAATAAAATGAAACTCATCGCCGCATTTAATCATCAGCATATTTTTATCGACCCCAATCCTGATGTAGAAAAAAGTTTTGCAGAACGGCAACGTTTATTTAATTTACCCCGTTCCACCTGGGAAGATTACAACGCAAAATTATTATCCGAAGGCGGCGCTATTTATTCTCGCGCGAGCAAAAGCATTAAAATTTCTTCTGAAGCTAAAGCTGCTTTAGATTTGAAAAAAACCACGTTGACTGCCAACGAACTTATCCGCGGTATTTTAAAAGCCCCAGTGGATTTACTTTGGAACGGCGGTATCGGCACTTATGTAAAAAGCAGCAAAGAGCGTGACGCCGATGTAGGCGATCGCAGTAATGATGCGGTACGTATTGATGGTGCTGATTTACGCTGTAAAGTAGTGGCTGAAGGCGGTAATTTAGGTCTCACCCAATTAGGCCGTATTGAATATGCGCTTGCCGGTGGCATTTCTTTCACCGACTTTATTGATAATTCCGGTGGTGTTGATTGCTCGGATAAAGAAGTGAATATCAAAATTCTCCTTAACGATGTGGTTGAAAATGGCGATATGACCCAAAAGCAACGCGATCAATTACTGGTTGATATGACGGACGATGTATCATTGCGTGTGTTAGAAGATAATTACCAACAAACCCAAGCGATCAGCTTCGCCGTGCATCGCGCCGGTGTGACATTAGATGAATATGTGCGATTTATTTCCGAGTTAGAGCGCGTCGGCAAACTCAATCGCGAATTAGAATTTTTACCTGATGATGATGAGCTCGCCAGAAGAAAATCCAACAATCTAGGCTTAACCCGCCCTGAAATTGCGATTTTATTATCCTACAGTAAAAATTTATTAAAAGAGGCGATCTTGTCCAGTGATATTCCAGAAGAAGAATATCTCAATCAATATATTCGCATGAGCCTACCTAAACAACTCGGCGATAAATTTTCAACTTATTTAAATCGCCATCGTTTACGGCGTGAAATCACCGCGAATTATATTGCTAATATGATCTGCAATAAAATGGGCGCAACCTTTATGAAGCGTTTATACGATGAAACCGGTGCGTCCACCGTTGATATCATTAAAGCCTTTATCGCCGCACATGAAATTTTTGAGATGGATACTTTCTGGCATTATATTC
>CAZPAA010000174.1:0-4654 GCA_964584425.1 uncultured Gammaproteobacteria bacterium
AAAAGGTGCCACGATGTTGGCAGGTATGCCTTTGAGTAAATAATCCCAATAAGTACCGGCTGGCGTTTGTGCATTGTAAATCAGTTCAATTGGCGCTGTCGCATTCACCGGATTTAAAACTAAAAATAAAACCAAACCAATGCTTGCGGCGATAATCGTGGTCAGGACCGTATATTTAAAAACCTTAACCCCTAAAATTCGAAATTCTTGTAAGCTACGCATCTGTGTAATGGTTGAGGTGATGGCCAAAAAAATCAAAGGGATACTGATGAGTTTTAATAAGCTAATAAAGAGCGTGGCAATAAACGTGCTGATCGCCAATAAACTAGGTAATTGACTAATTCCAGCCAAAACCCCCAAAACCAGCGCGAGTAAAAATTGCAATGAACGTTGTTTAAATAACGAAGCCATAGCTGCCCCTTAAATTTTCCAAGTACTTCAACTGTAGAAGCGAACGCTGCAATCTGCAATTTGGCAATTGCTAGAGTTGGACCTTCATGGAGGGGTGGGGAGTCGTTTTATCAAGAACACCAAATTTCGCTTTTAAGGTGTCTAATGCAGCATTACATTGTTCTTCAGACATTTCTTTACCGGTTTCAAATAAACTTGCGTATGGCACCATCCCATGAGGTAAATTTTCATCAGTGAGTCGTAATTGCGAAGATACATACACGTGTTCCAGATAATGCTGATATATAGGATGGTATGATAAACGAATTAAATGCTGTAATTGCAGTCCGGGTTCAGTAAATTGACGGGATAAAGAAACCGCATTAGCACCATATAGGATAATAAAATTAACGCCTCTTTGGTTTAATAACGAAAAACTAACGCGTAAATGTTCCCATAATTCTTCCTCTGACTTAGGGTTATAATAAATACTTCCAGATTGTGCAGGGTAGGGCGGATCAAAAATCACCAAATCCCCGCTAGCAGCATTTTTGATGCATTCAGTAAAATCACCGCTACTGGCATCACTTTTATTTTCATTTAACAAGCGAGAAACGGTATAGACGCGTTTGGTAAATTCATTTATGTCATTCTCGGCTTGCTGCTTTGTGATAGTCACATTGGGTCGGGATACTAGTTGAAATGATGAATTAAACAAAGGCATATTATCACTGGCATGATTAATCAAAAAAGGGAACAAAAGCGCTGCGTCATCTTTTCCCCCTTGGCTCATGGATTGATTAAATTTATTCAAGCAATCTTGGTAATAAGCACGTCGCCCTTCTTCAGGCAGACTCACATACTGATTCAAGTGTTTCTCATATTCAGTAATCAGCATCCCAGCTTTCGCTTTGACGGACTCCCAGAGCGAGTGCAGTACAGGGGTACTATCGTTAATATGGTAACATTCAGCCGCATGTGCTTGCATGGCCGCAAAGCTAACAGAGCCTGATCCGCTAAAGGGGTCAAAGAGATTCTTATACGGCCCTCTACCATGGCTTACAATCTGTAATAAATCAGGTAGTATCTGCTCGCGCTGACCAAAGTAACGGATCGGTGTAAGAGTAGGCGCCATCATATCTTCCTCTAACGTTCAATCGAGGCCAGTGTACAGATTCTTAGTCAGGAGTTCAACGTTTTAATCACTTTTGAGAATGATTCTGGGTATTTTAAAAATAAAATTGTTTTTTTCTTGACCCATTTTTGCTGTATTATTGGTTGTTTTCCCCAGCTAAAAGGAAGCTAAAATGAGTTGGTTTACAAAATTATTTCCATCCAAAATTCGTAAAACCACCACGGAAAAAAAGGTGCAAGTCCCTGAAGGTATTTGGAGCAATTGCCCTCAGTGTCACCATATTTTATATACGGCCGAGTTAACGCGTAATCTCCACGTGTGTCCTAAATGTGATCACCATTTAAGGATCAATGCCCGCATGCGTCTTGCGTATTTTTTTGATGAAGATTCTTGGCAAGAGATTGCGGCTGATATTGAACCCGTGGATCGCTTAAAATTTCGTGACAGTAAAAAATATAAAGACCGATTATCCGCTGCACAAAAAGCAACCGGAGAAAAAGATGCTCTGGTCGTCTACAGCGGCATGGTAAAAAAAGTGCCTATAGTCGCCTGCGCATTTGAATTTGGATTTATCGGCGGTTCTATGGGCGCCGTTGTGGGGACAAAATTTGTGATGGCCGTTGACGCAGCGATTGCAAAAAATTGTGCCTTGGTGTGCTTTGCAACCAGCGGCGGCGCACGCATGCAAGAATCGGTGATCTCATTATTGCAAATGGCTAAAACCAGTGCAGCGCTCGGTAAATTAAGCGATGCAGGTTTGCCATTTATTTCCGTCATGACAGATCCCACCTATGGTGGCGTGTCTGCCAGTCTTGCGATGTTAGGGGATGTGAATATTGCAGAACCACATGCCATGATCGGTTTTGCGGGCCCACGCGTTATTGAGCAAACCGTGCGTGAAACGTTGCCTGATGGCTTTCAACAAAGTGAATTTTTGTTAGAACATGGGTTTATCGACCAAGTCGTCGATAGACGTGATCTGCGTTGCCGGATCACCGCACTTGTGCAAAAATTTATGCATCAAAACGTGGCGTAAATGTCTTCACAGCTTAATGAATGGTTAAATCGACTCGAAGCCAACTTCACTACCCATGTTGATTTAGGTTTATCGCGCATGCAACAAGCCGTTGGTGCTCTGGATTTAAATACATTTAACATACCCATCATTACCGTCGCAGGTACCAATGGCAAAGGCTCAGTCGTCTGTGCGCTTGAGACGATTTATCATACCGCAGGTTATCGCACAGCGAGTTATAGCTCTCCGCATTTATTTGAATTTAATGAACGCGTTAAACTCAATACAAAATCAGTGTCTGATTCTACTCTCTGTGAAGCATTTTCAGCCGTTTACGCGGTCGCACAAAAATTTCATCTGACGTACTTTGAAGTGGTGACTTTGGCTGCGCTTTGGATATTTATGCATACCAAGCTCGATGTGATTATTTTAGAAGTAGGGCTGGGCGGGCGCTTAGATGCAGTTAATGTCATTGATCCGAGTTTGAGTATCATTACCAGTATTGATTTAGACCACATCGATCGCCTAGGCAATACGCGCGAAGCCATCGCAAAGGAAAAGGCCGGAATATTTCGAGAAAATACACCCGCAATCTGCGGTGACCCTAATCCACCGAATATTTTGCAAAAAATAGCGCAGCAACTGCATGCGCCTTTTATTCAAGTTCAAATCGGATCTGAACCATTACCTGACAATGGATTATTATCACAAAACATGCACACCGCATTCACCGCAATCCAGCAATTACAATCTATTTTGCCAGTGCCAGCAGAAAAGATCTTGCAAGGGATTCAATCCTGCGCACTACCAGGGCGTCAGCAAATTATTTACGATAAATGCAAGCATATTTTCGACGTGGCACATAATCCGGCAGGATTAAAAAAATTGCACGATCGTATTGTAAAAGAACATCAATCCGGAAGGGTATTACTAGTCATCGGCATGCTCATTACCAAAGATTTGCTGGCCAGTTTTTCAGAATTAAAATCATGTGTGAATGAATGGTATGTCGCGCCGATTCAAAATGAACACGCCGCCAATTTAGATCAACTGACAATTGCTCTAGAGCGCCTAAACATAAAACAAACTCAACATTTTGAAAATTTACCCAAAGCCTATCAAGCTGCATTTAAAGCAGCGACACCCGATGATCTGATAGTTGTTGCCGGATCGTTTTATACAGTCGCAGAAGTGTCACGGGGCAAGCGCATGATAAAACAAGCGCCACCTTCCGTAGGATTTTCAGCGACCAAAGTGCCATGATGATTTTCACTGATAATATAATGTGAAACCGCAAGCCCAAGTCCCGTGCCTTGCTCTTTCGGTTTAGTCGTAAAAAACGGCTTAAATAAATTGGCTAATAAATGTGTGGGAATGCCCTTACCGTTGTCACAAACTTTCACCACAACTGTATCTTGTTCTTCATAAGCGTGAATCGTTAATTTTGGCGAAGTAATGCCATTTAAGGCCTGCATGCTGTTTTTAATCAGATTAAATAATACCTGGGTGATTTGTGTGCTTGAGCAAATAACGGGGGCAATCGGTGTGTTAAAATCGCGAATAATGCTTATTTTAGCGATATCGCTGTGATGCAATAAGTCATAGTCTTGCTCTGCAAAGCTTAGGGCATTTTCAATCAGCGCAATAATATCTTCTTTCTTCATATTGATTGGATTTTGTGTCCCAAAATTCAGCATGGTCGCGATAATTTGCAGCGCACGGTCGATGGCGAGGCGGATATTGTCCATAAACTTAAGGATCTGCCGCTCTTCAAGGTATTGATGAATACTTGATAAAGAGATGGATAATTCCTTCGCAACCGATTGATTTTTATCTATATTTAAATCGAGGCGGTATAGGATATTCTGGATATTTTGCAAAATAATCCCAAGCGGATTTTTAATTTCATGCGCCATACCCGCAGCAAGACCACCGATGGTGATCATTTTCTCAGATTGAATCACCATATCATCGAGTAAGGTTTGTTGCGATAGATCTTCAATTTTTACCAATATTCCCGCATTTTCTAATAGGGGATATAAAGTAACATAACAAGGGTAGGTGCGAGAATTATATTCCAGCATTTGCTGACTTAAACTCAGCTTTTTCCGGCT
>CAZPAA010000175.1:0-4649 GCA_964584425.1 uncultured Gammaproteobacteria bacterium
AAATCAATATTCGCATCAATAGAATCACCGAAACCTACGGTATTTTTAGGCATACACAAGCAGAAATTCAAGAAATGATTCGGCTTTGTAAAGCTTATGATTGTGAATTGGTTATGTCCACTGGCCCAAGAGCTGCTTATGATACCAGCGCAACTGCAGCATCAACTCAAGGCAAAACCATTGCGTACCGATTAAGAGGCCAAGAACAAGTGATACGCGCCATTGAAGATATCAAACGTGCAATAGATTTAGGCGTAAACACATTTTTAATTTATGATGAAGGTTTACTGTGGATCCTAAATGAAATGAAAAAACAAAATATTATTGCAAGCTATATAAAATTCAAAGTTTCTGCACATTGTGGACATAGTAATCCGGCGTCTTTTAAATTACTAGAATATTTAGGCGCAAACAGTATCAATCCCGTGCGGGATTTGCATTTAGCCATGATCTCAGCACTGCGTGATGCCGTTGATATTCCTCTTGATTGCCATACCGATAATCCTGTTGCGTCAGGTGGTTTTATCCGCGTGTATGAAGCACCGGAAATTGTGAGAGTCGCATCGCCCGTGTATTTAAAGACAGGTAATTCAGTTGTAGCTGAACATGGATTCCCTACTTCAACGAAAGAAGGTATTAAAATGGCAAGACAAGCATCTATTGTGCTTGAAATGGTGAATAAATATCATCCCACTGCAAAACAATCTATCGATCACAAAGGATAAATGATGTGTCGAATTTATGGCTATTTAGGTACGCAAAATATTTCAGATGAAGTTTTAAATCAAGTTGCTGCTGCACAAAAAAATGGCGGACCAGACGGTCAATATCTAAAAACAAACAAAAATTGGGCCCTCGGGAATAACCGTCTTGCGATTCAAGATTTAAACAATGGCACACAACCTTTTTACGGGCATAACACTTACGCCGTATTTAATGGCGAAATATATAATCACCACGAACTTAAAAAACAATTAATCAAAAAAGGTTATACCTTTCAAGACGATTGTGATGGTTCTGTGATAATTCCGCTGTATGAATTATATGGTGAAGATTTTGTTAAATATTTAGATGGCATGTTTGCCATTGCAATTTTAGATGATCGATCAGAACAAAAACTGATTCTTGCAAGTGACGCTTGCTCTATTAAATCTGTGTATTACTTTTTTGATCAAGCTACAGATACTTTATTTTTTTCTTCTGAATTACCTTCGCTGTTATCATTCCCAATTGCGCACGACTTAAGGCTGGAAGCACTTGATGAATACCTAACCGGCCGATCCATTTGGCATAATCATACTTTTTATAAAAATATCGATAGCTTACCCCCCTCCTGTATTTTGGTAAAAAAAGCACATCAAGAGCCGAAATTATTTCAATATGAAAGTCATATAAAAAGCCATTGGAATAATACAGATAATTTTAACCAAACAGCACTACATTTTAATCAATTACTTGAAAATGAGATACAACAAATTGTAAAAGCAGATGTCCCAGTGTGTGTAGTAACCAGCGGAGGGCTAGATTCCAGCTATATCACCGCTATTGCCGCAAAACAGATCGCGCAGTTAAATTGCTTTAATATAGCCTATGAAGGCTCATGGCCAAGTGATGAACGGCACTTTGCCAAAGAGGTTTCTGATTTTTATGGCGCAAAATATCATCAAGTGATTATTAAGGAAAATGAATTCCCTGATATTCTAGCAAAAACCATTGCCCATTTAGGCCAGCCTAATTCAGCACCCCACTCGTTAAGTACTTATGCTTTATTCAAAGCAATTAAACAAGCAGGGTTCAAGGTGGCCATCACGGGTGAGGGTGCTGATGAATTCTTTGGGGGATATGATCGTTTTAAAAATGCAACATTTAATTCTCATTCATATTGGTTAGATCAATATTTTGATGTTATGTGCGCGACAACATTGCAAATGAGGAATAACGCATATTCTGCTGGCTATAAAGACTTTCTAACATCATCCAACCATCACTTGCTTGAAAGTGCAAAAGAAAAAATTATAGACAGTGAAAAAAATCTAAACAGTAGATTAAAGGCTTTATTAAGATTTGATCAAACAGAGCGGTTTACTTCGTATATTCTAAGACGCGTAGACCATTTAAGCATGGCCAATTCAGTGGAAGTGAGAGTGCCTTTTTGTCAGCCTAGAGTTGCATCCTTTTCACGTTCATTACCAGATGATTTTTTACTCAACCCCTCTGCAGTTAAGCGTATTATCTACCAAGGCGCAAACGATAAATTACCAAAATCAGTACTGCAAAGGCCCAAACAACCGTTCACCTTGCCTATCACTGCCATGTTAAGAAAAGGCTTTATATTATTTGATATCCTGTATGAAACTTTAAATTCACAGCCCTTTCTCGCGAGAGGAATTTTTGATTATGCTCAAATTAAAAAAATGATTCAGCAGCAATGCGAAGCACCTTCCAATCATACTGCCGATCTACTCTGGTCTATAATGATGTTAGAACTTTGGTTACAACATACACAATCTAAGCTAAGGCTGTAAACCACCATGTCTATCCAATATCATCATATTGTTGCCTTGATTTATACCGTTGCTTTATTTTTAGACAGGCTCGATTTAACCATCGTCAACATTACACTGCCTACGCTTGCCACGGTTTTTGATGTCCCCATTACCGCAACGGATTTTGTAAATTTATCGTTTCTATTTGCACTCGCAATCTCAATTCCGATCAGTTGTTGGCTAGGGGATAAGTTTGGCTATAAAAAAATCTTAATTCTATCCATGCTATTATTTGGTACAGGTTCAACACTTTGCGCATGGGCGCCTAATTTTACTTCGCTGGTAATGCTTCGTTTTATTCATGGCATTGGTGGGGGACTACTCATTCCGGTTGGCATGACCATTGTTTATCGCGTGTATGATAAATCTGATTATGCGAGTATTACCAGTTTTACTTTTATGCCTGCATTGATTGCTCCGGCCATTGCGCCTTTTTTAGGAGGCATTTTATTAGATACATTAGGCTGGCAATCGGTATTTTTATTATCAGGTCCAATTACCCTAGTATTAGCGCTAGTGACTTTTCTATTTTTAAAAGAAGATAGGGGCACAAACCCACATCCATTAGATATTAAAGGATTTATTTTATTTGCACTGATTTTGTTGGATATATTTTATATACTTTCATTTTTTGGTAAGGCAGGTGGTTTTTTACTATTTTGTAGCAATTTGCCATTTATCGCGTTACTTATTTATCTTTTTATTAAATGTGAAAAAAAATCTGCTCACCCATTAATCGATTTAAATTATTTTAAAAATGATATTTTTACAAAAATAAATTTCATCCAGCTTTGTTTCCAGTTTTGTCATTTTGGAGCGATTTTTTTAATAGCGATATACTTGCAAATGGGTATCGGTATGTCTGCCACGATCGCAGGTTTAGTGATGGGTATGCAAGCGATCGGCGCAATAACCACCAGCCGTTACTCTGTAAAATTATTTAACCTAAATCCAAAATTGCCATTGATTGCCGGCTTATCAGGCGTTGCCATATTAAGTCCATGTATTTTATTTATTGAACATACCATGATTCCATTGGCGCTTTTACTATTTTTTGTCAGAGGATTATTTAGTGGTCTTTGTGGAACACCCATTCAAACCTTAAGCGTGATTAGCTTTAACAAAGAACAAATCGGTGCGATTAACACCATTTTCAATGCATGCCGTCAAGTTTCCATCAGTGTGGGTGTGGCCATCTCATCAGCACTCATCATGATCGGTATGCAATGGTCACATTTAAGCTTAAATCAATACACACCCTTGTCTATTGAAAATACTCTAAAAATATTTGGCCCTGGCTTTATAGCCATTTCCATAGTTGCGATAATCGGCATAATGATCGTTATACAATTGAAGATATCTTTTAAATCAAACCCATGAAAGAAAATAAGAGTCAGCAAATAACTTTTTTTCAAGCGGCCGCAACCGGCATACTGGCAGGTTGTGGAGAAATTTTAGTCAATCATCCGTTATGGGTAATAAAAGTGCGATTACAAAATAATCATTTGCCAATTTGGGCACTTAAAGGAATTTATCATGGTGTATTTGGCAATATGTTATCGATGGTGCCATTAATTGCATTACGCATATCACTGAGCACGCTGATCCAAAATCAATTTTCTAATGCGAATAAAGGAGAGGAATTATCCAATTCGCAACGCGTTGCCTCAGGTTTACTCGGCGGAAGTTTAGTCTCAGTGATGGGCAGCCCATTGGAATTTATGCGTACACAGCAAGTTGGCACCAAACTAAGTTTACCCACGGTGACTCAAAATTTTTTAAAAAGCCAAGGGAAACTGGCCTTATTTACAGGGATAACAGGCACAGGGCTTAGAGATGCCATTTATACTTGCGGATATTTTGGTCTTGCGCCTGTTATTAAGCAAGAAATAAAACCACATTGTCAAACCGAGTGGATCGCTTCTGCCATTGCAGGTCCGAGTGCGGGCATCTTTGCTGCCTTTTTCTCACAACCTTTGGATACGATTAAACTTTATCAACAACAAGTGAAAGTAAAACAAAATAGAGAGATTTCCATTTTACAAGCGGCTATGGAAATTATTCGTGAATACGGTTACCGTGGATTCTTGCGCGGCGCAACTC
>CAZPAA010000176.1:0-4605 GCA_964584425.1 uncultured Gammaproteobacteria bacterium
TAAATATAGATCTGAAACTATTCAATGTATTAATTACTTTGATCCTAAAAAAATATATGCAGAATCAGTTCCCCGTGGTGAAGCCTTAGATTGCTCCACGTATGGGTTTGTTGGGAAAAATGATTTGAGGTGTGAAGGAGCGGATAAAGTAACTGAAGCAATGCTAGATCTAATAAAAGCACAGGGTTATGAGAACAGTGAACGTGCTGTTACCGCATTATACAACAAGTACCATCACGATAAGCCAACGGTCGAAGAATTTAAAAAATGGCTGGAAACTTTGATAAATAAAATTGGCAAAGATGTCAATAAAATAGCAAAAGAACATAACTGCTCTGAAAAGAATTTTACACTTCCATTAAACCATAATAAAACCGCTGTTTTAGATTTTTATTCAGTAGCAACACAAACCATTAGCCATATCGAATTTATAAAAAATGAAGTTGAAAAAACTAACAATGTAGCACAGGCATTTAAAACCCATGCAGAAAAATTTCCAAGAGAGGCGAAAGATGCAGCCTTTCATAATATCATGTCTGCTTCTGTCACCCTAGAAAGAAATAAAGAATTTAAAGAAACAATGCTTTTGGCAAGTAGCTGCACTGAAAAACGATCAATGATCCTAGGCTATTTCCACGCGTATCCTTATCCATCTAATTCAGAATTGAATGAAGCAAGAAGCTACATTTGGTCAGGAGTAAACTCATTAATCGATAATGGCTGTAAGGTCGCTGTTTTAGTGACAAAAAAACTCATGTCGCCTATGAGCTAGTATTGGGGTAAATGCTCGGTTATCGAAATAAAGGCTAGATAAAGTAGGCGATCTAGATAATCGAATAATCTAGTAACTAAGACTATTTAAACATTCGATTACACTTAAAATCGAACATCATCTCCATAATTTGTGCTGGTGGTATGGTTGAAGGATTATCTTTAAGTATTTCTTCAGTGTATTCCACTGCTTCTGCAGGTGATAGTGTGAAGATGCCTTTAAGTGCTTCACGCGCATCTTCTGGATACTTTTCTAATTCAGCCATAAGTTCATCTTCGCTGATTCCCATCATTTCACACATTGTTCCAGGAAGTGCAACATTATGCGTACTAGAGGTTTTATAAAGAGGCCATGACGTTGTAGCCATGGAATCTGTTGAAGTATTTGCTGCTTTTTTAGATGCAGTTGAAGAATTCATAGAACGACAGTCCGTGCTTGAAGATGATTTTTCCTCAACTCTATTCGACGTTGCTCTTTGTTTCTCCTTCAGTGGTTTTGGTTTTTCTAAGCGCAGTAAACTTTCTTTTGCGCCAGCATGATTTTTGTTAGCGGCCATATGATAATACTGTATTGCTTTAGCTACATTGAATTCAGCTTCATAGATTTTTGCAAGCTCAAAAAAGGCTGGAGGATATTTGCTTCCTAGATGAATTAAACTTGCAAAAGCAGGCGTATGCTGTTGCAATGCAGCTTTTGTATACCAGTTCATAGCACCCAGATGATCATAAGGAATGCCCTCTCCTTCCTCATTCAATAACCCCATTTGATGTTGCGCAGCACAGTGATTTTTCTCGGCAAGTTCTTTTATACCCCGAATAGCATCTGCTATAAATAGTCCTTTTGTATTTTTAAGCAAATATATATAAATCTGATAAGACTTATTTAGATCTTTGCGCGAGCTCTCTTGACTAAATAACTGAGCAAGACGGAGCATCGCTTTATGGTGCCCACCTGTATAGCGCTCCTTCTCTTCCGCCTTAATATAGTATTGAATTGCCATATCCTGGTTGGCAGAAAATGCATTTGCACCTGATTCATAAACTTGGCCAATATCATAGAAATCAAAATCATTGCCATTTAAAACATCAATCGCCATTTGATATCCGCTTTGTGCTGCTCTAATCAGATAGTTTATTGCAATAGGAACATATTGATCGGAGCTTTTAGATAAGTATTTGTAATAATAGGCTAAAGCATACTGTGCATCCGCTGAGGTCTCAGCTAAAGCATGCATTTTTTTAGAAACGTCATTAGCATCTAATTGGTTTTTCATCATCACCACAACATAATAAACTGATGCGGCGTATAGATGGCCGTGCTGTTCACATAATTCACCCAGTGGAAACATCAGTTCTGCATTTTTTGTTTGTTTGAGTGCTTCTATTTTGTTAGCTTTTTCGCAGAGATCATAAAAAATCGCTGTGTCGCCATTCTGAAGTGCCATTTTATACCAATAGATAGATTGAGTTATATTTTCTTGAAAATACATTTGAGCAATAATGTGTTCTAAATGATTAACAACAATTTCATCTCTTTTTTCTAAGGCAAGTAACGCTCCACGATGTTGGACTTTAGCTGCTATCAAGTAATTTTCTTTGGCTTTACCATTACTTATGGCGACAATTTCTTGCCCAGTTTTAATGTTCAAACATCCATTTTCATATAATGTGGCAAGTGTAAAATGTGCCTCAGGATCATTCATTGCAACAGCCTGATTCAGAAAATCCAAGGCTCGTGTGTTGCCTTTTTCAATAGAAGATTTTAGCCATTTCATTGCTTTTGAATTGTCTTGTCTTTTATAATACATATTTGCAACAGAAAATTCGAATTCATCATCGGTGATACTCCCAAACAATTGATCTATTGCCAATAAAGCAGGGGCATATCCTTTTTGTGCTGCATCCAGGTAATATCGTGGAGCTATTGCCTTCTTTTCTGCCATTGAGGAATGATAATACACATTAGCCAAAGCAAAAGCAGCGCACGCATGCCCCAAAGCAGCCGCATTAATCAATATGCTTAAAATATCATCATTAGCATTAAATGTGACAAAAGACTCAAGGCAAGCCAATGCATCTGTTTGATAAGTGCGTGCCAACTTTATTAATTCATTTAATGCTAATTTGTTACCTTTTTTTGCAGACAACTTATAGTATGCACAAGAAAGTTTAGGATTTTTTGTTTTATGTTTGAATGCAATATCATATTCAAGTTGATGATCATGTATTCTATCAATCAATAGCTCAAGAGGAAAATCAGGATCAGACACCCCTTGATTGGCCATTTTAGCAAAATGTCGAAATGCATTGACGTTACCTTTTTGAGCGGAAGAATGATACCACGCTCTAGCATGGATTAAATCCTTTGCATCAGAAAATAATTCTGCAATTCTAAATTCTAATTCATCATCAGTAATATGGCCTAAGTTTTGTTTTAATTTTTCATAAGGATCATTTTCAGGTAAATGTTGCTTGGCGGCAATAAGATAATACCGAGCCGATCGATTAATATCCTTTTTAAAAACAATAGTTTTTTTATATATGTTTGGGCTACCTTTTTCATATAAGCTACCAACGATAAATGCGCAATACCCATCACCTTTATCGGCTTCCTTTATTACAAAATCTATGACCTTGGTGTTGCCTAAGTTGATCGCAAGCTGAAACCATTTTACTGCGGAAATTTTATCATCACAATTATAGTGTATACGACCTACCTGATAAGCATCATTTCCGGTTGTCATTTTTTTTGCTATTTCCTGCACCTTTTTATTGGAATCATAATATTTACTTTTGGAGGCAATATAAAAGAACATATATCCCTTCAAATTGTCCTGTTTGACTTTTGCCTGCCGACGCGAAGGTGAATAATAGACATTAAAAAAATCTTCTTGATCATCAGAATCAGAGCTGAAAAACCAGGATTTGCTTTTACAATTGTCTCGTCGATCTTGCTCATGATAATAGATTCCTTCTCCATATAAAACGCCCATGTAATAGGCAAGCAAGGGATCACTCTTTGACTGTCCAGCCAAATAATCTAAAGCAGGTTGAAAGTCATTGACCGCTGCAGACTGATACCACTTAATTGCCTCAGAATGATAACCATTTAATTCAAACAAATCTCCAATGCTACATTTTATTTGATCATCCTTAATCATGCGAAACAAACGTTTCAGTCTAATAGATAGATTAGAGAAATTTCTGTTTTGTGTAAATGAATAGCGTTGATAGTGATATACACTTGAAATATTTATCTTGTTAGATATCAAATAATATTGAGCTGCCTTGTCATAGTCAGGGTTCATTACGTATTCATGTTTTAAATCATCTTTTAAGCCAAACTCATGAATTTCGCCCATGATTAATGCTAACTCATCATTATCAATATCGGTTGGTATAATTTTAATAAAAAATCCTAAACCATCTACACTGCCTTTTTCAACAGCAGATTTATACCAACGTGTGGCATCTTTCATTTTTTCTTTTGATTCATACATTACTGCAATGCTATAGGCTAATTCATGAGTTATTTTTCCATATAACCTCTCTATGACAACGATTGCTTTTAGGTAATTTTTATTTGCAGCATTGATACAATTTACCACTGCTTGCTTATAATCTTGAGAAAGCATCATTTCTTTATCATTGTCATGTATACAGCCTTTTTCATAAAGCATTACTAGAATAACTGCTGCAATACTTGAGGTTTTGCCTTCATTATTTAAAAATTTAAGTATTGTTCTTTTATCTTTTTTAATGGCTTTTTCATACCACAGGCTTGCTTTATCTGGATCATCGGTACTATAAAAAAAATATCCAATTGCTTCGAGT
>CAZPAA010000177.1:0-4598 GCA_964584425.1 uncultured Gammaproteobacteria bacterium
CAGAAAAAGCAGTGATCAAAGTCATCGGCGTCGGTGGCGGTGGTGGTAATGCCGTAGCGCATATGGTGCGCAAAAACATCGAAGGCGCAGAATTTATTTGTGCGAATACAGACGCACAAGCATTAGAGAATTTGCCAGTGCAAATTACCATGCAATTGGGCGGGCAAATGACCAAAGGTTTAGGCGCAGGCGCGAACCCCGAAGTGGGACGCAAAGCCGCGGAAGAAGACAAAGAGCGCATTATGCACGTGTTGCAAGGCGCAGATATGGTATTTGTGACTGCAGGTATGGGCGGTGGTACCGGAACGGGTGCTGCACCGATTGTTGCTGAAATCGCAAAGAAAATGGGTATTTTAACGGTTGCGGTTGTGACCAAACCTTTCCCATTTGAAGGCCGCAAGCGCATGCAAATCGCAGAACAAGGCATTCTGCAGTTGGCTCAACATGTGGATTCCTTAATTACCATTCCTAATGAAAAACTCTTAAACGTATTAGGCAAAAATATCAGCCTACTCGATGCATTCACTGCGGCGAATGATGTGTTATTGGGCGCAGTTCAAGGCATTGCTGAACTGATTACCCGTCCAGGGCTGATTAACGTCGACTTTGCTGATGTGCGCACTGTCATGAGTGAAATGGGCATGGCGATGATGGGCACGGGATCTGCCAGCGGTGAAAACCGTGCAAGAACCGCGGCCGAAAGTGCGATTTCAAGTCCTTTACTTGAAAATGTGACCTTGTCGGGTGCGCGTGGGGTATTAGTCAATATTACCGCCGGCATGGATATGTCAATTGGCGAATTTGAGGAAGTTGGGTCTATTATTAAGGAATTCACCTCAGAAGATGCTACAGTTGTGGTAGGGACCGTGGTTGATCCGGACATGACGGATGAGTTACGGGTGACAGTTGTGGCTACCGGTTTATTACAATCCGCAGAGCTTCCAGGTGTAAAGATTCTAGATAGCACTAAATCTGATGGAACTTTGGACTATAATCGCTTAGAACGGCCTACAGTGATGCGTAGAGCGGCCGTAGCGACCAAACGGGCAGCAGTCGCCTTAGAAGCGCAGGATATGGATTATTTAGATATACCTGCATTTTTAAGAAGACAAGAAGACTAAGACCGCCGTCATTGCGAGCCGAAAGGCGAAGCAATCCAGGTTTTGACGCTAATTTAAGACGCTGAACCTGGATTGCTTCGCCTTTCGGCTCGCAATGACGAGGAAGGCACACAGGCACGGCTTTTTTTTAGAAATAAGCTATGCTACAATGCTTCAAATTTTAGGGCTTTATTTAATGATCAAACAAAGAACACTAAAAAATGTGATCTGCGCGACTGGAGTAGGCGTTCACACGGGAGATAAGATTTATCTGACGCTTAAGCCTGCGCCGGTGAATACAGGGATTTTATTCCGTAGGGTTGATTTAGACCCCGTGGTTGATATTCTTGCACATCCTGCCAATGTCGGCGATACAACATTATCCACCAGTTTAGTTAAAGGCAATGCGGTGATTTCCACCGTAGAACATTTGTTGTCTGCATTTTCCGGTTTAGGCATTGATAATGCGATAGTTGAAGTGACGGCGCCTGAAGTGCCGATTATGGATGGTAGCGCAGGTCCTTTCGTATTCTTAATTCAATCAGCTGGTATTTGTGAGCAAAATGCGCCTAAACGTTTTATTCGGAACAAAAAGAAAGTCAGCGTAAAACAAGGCGACAAAATCGCAACCATTATGCCGTTTGATGGCTTTCGCGTCGCATTTGATATTGATTTTGATCATCCAGTATTTCGCTCTGGCGTACAATCCATTCACTTAGATTTTTCCGAAACTTCTTATATCAAAGAAGTGTGCCGCGCGCGGACCTTTGGCTTTTTAAGCGATGCTGAAAAAATGCGCAAAATGAACTTGGCCCTCGGTGCTAGCATGGATAATACCGTTATTATCGATGAATATCGCGTGCTGAATGAAGATGGCTTACGTTACGAAGATGAATTTGTAAAACATAAAATTCTCGATGCTATCGGTGATTTATTCTTATTAGGTAAAAATATCATCGGTGCTTTCCACGGTGTTAAATCCGGCCATGCCTTGAATAATCAATTACTGCGTACACTTCTAGAACAGCAGGATGCTTGGGAAATTGTTACGTTTGAGAAACCAGAAGTTTCACTCCCTGCCTATGCACAATGGGCTACGGCGGTGGGATAAGTTTAAATGGATTTACTACAAGTTGTTTTACTTGCCCTCGTACAAGGATTGACTGAGTTTTTACCCGTTTCCAGTTCTGCCCATCTGATTTTATTATCCCTAGTTACACATCATCAAGATCAAGGTCTAGTATTTGATATTGCCTTACATATGGGCACTTTACTTGCGGTTTTATGCTATTTTCGGCATGAATTGCGTGTGATGATTAGAGATTGGTGCTTGAGTTGTGTGGGTCGTGGGCAGACGCAACACAGCCGATTGATGTGGGCGCTGGGTTTTACCACGATTCCTGTTGGTTTGGCCGGCTTAGTTTTTAATCAATATATCAGTGCTTATTTACGCGATCCAATTGTGATTGCGATTGGGATGATTGTGTTTGGTATTTTTTTGGGACTTGCGGATAAATATGCGCGTGAGACTCGCGATGAATATCAAATTACCTGGAAGGATATGCTGATTATCGGCATTGCACAAGCTTTGGCATTGATTCCTGGCGCGTCGCGTTCGGGTACCACGATTACAGCGGGATTAATGGTTGGCTTGTCACGTGAGGCGAGTTCGCGATTTTCATTTCTATTATCGATCCCGGTAATTTTATTAGCGGGTGGTTATGAAGCCAGTAAAATTTCTGCAAATGAATGGGCCTCATCACATATGGGCTTATTTGTCATAGGAATGCTGATCGCGGCTGTAACTTCATTTGCCTGTATTCACGTGTTTTTGCGGTTGATTGAACGAATTGGGATGATGCCATTTGTTGTTTATCGGATTTTGTTAGGATGTTTGTTGTTATTCATTTTTTGGTTCCCGTCATAAAGAAGAGACAAAAGTTCCCCCTTATTGAAGTGTAAAGTCTGAGTCCGAGGTTTTGTGCATCGTATGAAATCTTGTTCTTTCAGCTTCTAAAATACCGGGTTTTTCTTGGACTTGAACATTTTTATTAACTATTTCTATTCTCATTTGATGGGCGTATTCGACGACTTCTTCATAGACATCGGAAAATTCTCTACCTTGCTTGTTCGTATACTTTAAAGCTTCTATATCGGCAGAATCGCTGATAAGATAATCTTCTATATCTTTGAGGGCCGCTGCCGGATCTGTTGTATTAGCAAATTTAGTTAATTGGGTGAGTGCTATTTGCTTCTTGTCTTTTCTTGTTTCATACAAAGTTGTAGTTGTGTTCTCTTTCATTTCATAGTTTTTCTTGGTCGTAATTTTTTTAATATTATCTATAAAATTTAAACAAGGGTCTAAATAGCGATTGATTTTTTCTATTTTACTTTCTGTAATCTTTTGAAAATTTGGAGAATTATCATAATTACGGTATTCAGTTCCCCCGTGTGAGTGATAATTCTCTGGATACATGATTTTTTCGGCAGTTATTTGAGATTTTCTTTCATCAAATAAATCGCCGTATTTTTTATAATTTTCTGATTTGTATAATTCTTTCAGTTTGCTTGCCGCATTTTTCGCCAGTTTGATTTCATTTAGACTGGGAGATGTACTGTTAGGTGTGGATATTCTTATTAATAATTTTTCTCGCAAGCTTAAAATATAAGACATGATTCTATGGTTTTTGTGGGGATTGCTTGGGCGGTTTTCATAATAGGCTTGAAGCTGTTCATATTGCTGCTCCAGCTCTGTGAGCACTGCTGGATCATTCGTTGCATTATTTTCAGGTTGTAATTCGCTCAATAAAATATAAAAATGGCAATCACGTAGTGTAAAAATTCCGCATTGAAGACCAAACCGATCCTGCACCCATCCTTTGGTTAAAAAATCTTTCACAATCTTTTCTGCTACATTTGTATTTTGCGTGTGCTTAGCTATCCATTGCTTTTTAAAGTTCGTTTGAAATTCTTCTATGGCAGCTTCGCGCGATGTCCTCAATGTTTCATTGGCGTTATTAACTTTACTCTCAAGGTCATAAACCTGATTTAACAGGGACGCGGGTAACCAAGTGAGAAAAACCCGTTTAGGGGGATTTTGAGACAGTTGATCCGAAGCATCTTCTGATGATTTATTGGTTGCGATGATGTCTCCTAGCTTCCAAATAAGGTCATCTAATGCCTGCCTTTTATTTTTAGGTGATAGCTCGGTAATAAGATTTAGTATTTGAGTTTTGGCGTCTAGTAAATCATAGGTGGCCTTGCTTTCCTCTTCGCTTAATTCTCGACTCTGTTGCCATGTTGTTTCTGCTTCAGCCATTGCATCTGCAAGTGTTTGATTCTCCGCAAGAGAGCCTTCCAATGAGGCTTTTGAGGCTTTAGATGCTTCATAGTTCAGTCTTTTCTCAAATTTATCGATAAAATCGTTGTAAAACGGCATAGTATCCTCAAATTATTACTTTGAAGATTACCATAAGTAATTTATAAAATAAACATATT
>CAZPAA010000178.1:0-4595 GCA_964584425.1 uncultured Gammaproteobacteria bacterium
TATTCATTGGCAAATAATTCACCCGCGATAGGGTTGTTGGCTACAGACGCAGCTTATTCATTCATGTCAAGAACAATCTCTAATTCTTTGACCACTAAAATGGAAAAAGAAGATCCCAGCATTATGACCAAACAATTTTTAAAAATATTACAATATGTTTTTACTAAAGGTCATATTCCCATCGAAGTTTTTTCAATTCATATGCAAGCTTGTTATTTAAACAAAGTGTTTGTGAAAATTAATTTTTCATATCAAGGTGATACAGAAGATAGGCTGAAGTTTTTATGGCTACTTCGCGTGGTGATGCCAGGTTATATTATCCAAAACCAAAATAATCATTATACCGCACTGCTTTATATGCCTTTTTATCCAGACTTTAATCTCCACAATACAGTGATTCAAAAATTTAAGAATACTGCAGTCTTAGCTGTAGGAATATATCCTTTTTTGTCAAAATTAAAAAAAACGCTTGAATACAATGCAGTTCCTTTTGCACAAATCAATAGCATTGAATGTTTACACACCGAGCATCTGGCGAGTTTAATTCTCTACAATATTTTAGATCCAGATTTTTTGAGCATCATGCAAACACTACAACAAAAAGAACCTAATCTGATTTCGATCAAAGAAGGTGAAGTTCATTTTTTATTATCAGGTTTAAACGATCGAACGCTACCGCTGATTACAGAACATCTCAAGCGCTGGCGCACGATGATCGACAATGCTTATAACAATCAGTCCAGAAACAATTCTACAGAGCAATTTGCGCAAGCTTCAAGCTCGTCAAAACCCCCTAGAAATCCTGATTTTACTGGTGGAAAAAATAAAGCACTTATTATTTCAGAAGACACATTTCCCATTCCTAAAAAACCTATCGTTGATACGCCATTGCCCATTTGGCCAGAGCACACTAATAAAAACTGCATCATCCAAGAAATTGAACCCATCAATGATAAAAGTGGCGGCGCGTCAATCTATATCGCCTACCCTCAAGATTTTGCACAAACTTACACCGACCCAGAAATTCCCAAACAAATAACGTATGACAAAGAAGTGTGTGGAGATTCTGGCAGTGGAATTAAAGCCCTGCGCAATAAAAAAGGTCAAATTACGGCCTATGAAACAACAGATCATCATTCCAACACGCGCGTATTATTTATCGTCGTTGCCGCCGTACAAACCCCGCGACAAGATAATCCAGAAAAAATGAAAACCCGGTTTTTACTGAACCCCTTTATCGTTGGCAATCATAAAGACATTACCGCCGCGTTAAAAAATAACGGAAGGGAATTACAAGATAGTTGTGAAATATTAAATCAGCGATGGCAACAGGCGGCTGCAGGCCGAGAGCTTAAAAATAAATAAATTTATGCTATGTTTTTTAAATAGTCATACTGGTTTTAAAAAATAATGTATACCTCAACAATTACTCCCAAAGGCCAAATCACGATCCCCATGGATTTGCGTCATCAATTAGGCTTACAACCTGGGGATAAAGTTACATTTCATGTTAAAGATGACAAAATCATTCTCACCAAGCAAAAAAATGATATTCCTTGGGCTGGGATCTTGCAGGTGAATAAAAGAGTCTCGCTACAAGATATTGAAAAAGCGATTGCCCAAGGTTTCTTAGATGATCCCTCTTGATAAGCATTGATGCTTATTAGATAATATCGAAAACTCATAAATGTCATTGCATCACTTTGATAAGGGATCTTCATTAATCAAAATAAGGATTACACAATGCCCACTGTTTTAAGGGAAAGTGGATATCGTTTCTTTTTTTACACCAATGAAAATGGCGAACCTGCGCATATCCATGTACAATATGGTGATTCGGTAGCCAAATTTTGGATAAAACCGGTTGTACTAGCAAAAAATTTAGGCATGAATGCAAAAGAATTGGGACATGCAGCAAAATTAGTACAAAAACATGAATCTTTTTTAAAGAGAAAATGGGATGAATGCTTTAATAAATAAAAATTACGACTTTATAGCAACTGATGTTTTTTTCACCGATGAAGCACTGGGTGTACGCTTAAGTGATGGCCGTGAAATTTATGTTCCTTTAGAGTTTTACCCTCGTCTAAAAAACGCTACAAAAGAGCAAAGAGAAGACTATGCACTCATTGGTCTAGGCAGCAGTATCCATTGGAAAAGCTTGGATGAAGATCTTTCTGTAGCCGGCATTGTTTTAGGTGACCGTGCTATTATATAAAAATGCAAATCCCCAGAATCTATCAAAATATTCCCATTGACCAGATGGTGCAACTTGATGCGCAAGCCTTTGCGCATGTGGTGAAAGTATTGCGCTTGGTGTCAAACGATCGCCTTATTTTGTTTAATGGCGATTCGCATGAATATCACGGTGAATTAGAGATAAAAGATAAACGCACAGCCTTGGTACGCATAAAGCAAAAAATATTGCACTCGCGCGAATCGAACCTACATATTCATCTGGCCCAAGGCATTGCGCGGGGTGCGAAGATGGATTTGATTATTCAAAAAGCAGTCGAGCTTGGGGTGAATGAAATTACGCCGATTTTTACTGCGCGATGTAATGTTAAACTGGAGCAAGAGCGTGGCGAAAAAAGGTTAAATCATTGGCAAAGTGTGGCCATTAGCGCAGCTGAGCAATGTGGGCGCAATCGGATTACGCTGATTCATCCGCCGGTTGATTTATCTGCTTATTTCGAGAAAATTCCTGCAAATGCGCAGCGTTTAGTGTTATCGCATCGCGCGAGCCAAAGAATTAAAGATTTATCTTTGCAAACCCAATCGATCATATTACTCATCGGCCCAGAAGGCGGACTCGCCCCGCAAGAATTACATACTGCGGAGTTAAACAAATTTACACCGATTGTTTTAGGCCCACGGATTTTACGCACAGAAACGGCAGCGCTGGTTGCAGTTTCTGTGTTGCAAGCGCAATTAGGGGATTATTGATCCCCCTTTGAAAAAGGGGGTGCCCGTTTCGGGCGGGGGATTTAAGATCTTTGTGTATAATCAGACATTTTAAATCCCCTGCCCCCCTTTTTCAAAGGGGGATCTAATGCTCGCGCAGTGCCAACAAAGTCTGCAATTCTTTTTCGATCAAAGTTAAAAATGGCACGATAACCGCGTGTTGTTTGGCAATCGCTAAGGGATGATCAAACAGATATTCTTTTTCAATCATTAAACCTTCATGAAAATCACGATAAATCGTGGGTAAATAATATCCGGTTTTAATTGCGGCATCGACCATGTTGACTTGAAACTGCTCGTCAATTTCAACACCTTCGGCCCGCGCAATTAAACTGATTTCATGCATAATATTTAAAATCATCGCGCGATAAGGTTGATCGTTCGCCAACAAATGCGTAGACCTATCAAAAATAATACTGAGCGCGCCAAAGGGGATATTCCAGAGTAATTTTTTCCAGCGAATGTCTTTATAGTTATCATGTAATGTGATTTGAAGGGGAACAGGCGATAAGGCAAATGCATCTTTTATCCACTGACAAGTTTGAAGTGTTGAAATGCCAAATGGCGCTAATTTTAAATTGCCTAAAAACGGAATGTGGAGATCAATCCCTTCGCGATAAACTCCAATAAAAGATATCGCACAAACTACCGAAGCTTTGCCAGTAAACTTTGAAATCCATTCTTCATTACCAATGCCATTTTGGATCACCAGCACAATGGTATTTTCACCCACGCATTTCTGCATAAGCTTCGCCACCGCATCATTCGCGGTAGTTTTTAGCGAAACAATCACTAAATCAGAAAGAGGTAAATCCGCAGAATCATCATGAATATTGATGTTATTTACAGTTAAGGTTTTATCGAATTCTTTTAATTGCATTTGATAAGCAGCAGATTTTTTTAGCGCTGCATATTCTGATCGCACTAAAAAATGCACCTCGTGCCCGGCAAGTGCCAATAACCCACCGTAGGTTTTCCCTAACGCACCCGAGCCGATGATTGAAATGATCATGTGAATCTCGTTTAAATGATTTTAGAACGAGATTTTACTACGAGATCCCTCTTTGAAAAAGGGGGCGGCCATTATTTCTTCTTTAATAGCTCTAAAAGCCGGTCTGCAGCATCTTTTCCTTCTTCTTCATTGTGTAGAAATAAGTTAGGTCCGCTAGCATTATTGTTATTACCATTGTTGGCACTCCGTGCTGCATCAACATTGGAGCCTACATACGATGTGCTTAATGGAAGCATTTTCTCTTCATCATCGTCACCATTGAGTGAGAAAAAAGTTCGAGCATTGTTTCTTTGTGTTTGCGAATGTAGGTGTGGTTGTGATTGTGATTGTGAAAAAAAGTTACTCAAACTTGGAAAACCACTAAAAAACGATCTTGCAGACTGCGCAGAAAGATCAACACGACCCCCAGCGCTATTATCATTGTTGTTATGATTGTAGTTATTATTAGTGTTGTTATTACTGTTGCTATTGTTGTTGCTGTTATTGTTGTTTGGCATTAGATCTTGCTCTTCTCTAGGCATGGCATAAGTCGCCATACGCTTATAAGGCTGAGGACCCTGACCATTATTATTACCAGAATTATTATTTCAAACTTTACTTTTAGGTATAACTGCATAAA
>CAZPAA010000179.1:0-4583 GCA_964584425.1 uncultured Gammaproteobacteria bacterium
GTTTAATAAATCCTTGCGTGAGTGTCGCGGTGTTAATATTTAGCATCATCACCACGAATAAAAACAACACCATGACCGCGCCGACATACACTAATACTAAAATAATCGCTAAGAATTCTGCTTCTAACAATAACCACAAACCGCTGGCAGAAATAAATGCAAGTACTAAAAATAATACGGCGCGCACGGGATTACGCGATGTGATCACCATCGATGCGGCAAACAATAATAATGCGGCAAAACCGTAAAATATTATTTTTTCTATCGCCAATTTCTCTCTCCCATTCAATAATCCCCCTTTGGAAAAGGGGTGCCTGCGTCTAGCGGGGGATTTTGAGATGTTTGATGATACATCAAGATCTTAAATCCCCCCTGCCCCCCTTTTTCAAAGGGGGATCAAACTACCGATAAGGGGCGTCACTTGCTCTGTCTTCTGCAATTTGCGCTTCGTGTTTATCACCCAGTGCCAATAATTGCTGCTTATTGATCACTTGCTGCCCACGTTGATCCATATAAAAATCATCGGTTCTTGTCAGCACAATTGAATCCACCGGGCAAGCTTCTTCACACAAGCCACAATAAACACATTTAAATAAATCGATATCATAACGTGTGGTGCGGCGTGTGCCGTCTTCACGTTCTTCGGAATCAATTTTGATTGCAAGTGCGGGACATACGGCTTCACATAATTTACAGGCGATGCAGCGCTCTTCACCATTGGGGTAACGGCCCAGCGCATGTAAGCCCCTAAACCGCGGTGATTTTGGCGTTTTTTGTTCTGGATAACGCACAGTGATTTTAGGCGCGAAAAAATAGCGCAGCGTGACACTCATGCCTTTTAGTAGTTCCCACAGGGAGAAACTTTTAATCCAATGCATTATGTTTTTTAACATGCTTTTACCCTCAGGAAAACCAAGGACCAATATTCAATTTAATCAATACGGCCAATACGATAATCCAAACTAAAGTTACAGGAATAAACACTTTCCAACCTAAACGCATCAACTGATCATAGCGATAGCGCGGGAAAGTTGCCCGTAACCACAAATATAAAAAGATAAAAAATCCGGCTTTAATCAGCAGCCAAATGATGCCCGGCACAAATGCAAACCAATCTTCTAAAACTGGAATACCTTGGAAAGGTGATAACCAGCCGCCAAAATAAAATATTGCGGCGAGGAAGGCCATGAGCATCATATTCGCATATTCAGCCAAGAAAAATAATCCAAAACCGATGCCCGCATATTCCACGTGAAAACCGGCGACAATTTCTGATTCACCTTCAGCTAAATCAAACGGTGCGCGATTAGTTTCAGCGACTGCGGAGATCCAGTGTACAACCAATAAAGGTAACAACGGGATAAAATACCAATGAAAAATACCGCCTTGTTGCGCGGTGATGATTTGATTTAAATTTAAACTTCCAGCAGCCATTAAAACGCCGACTAACGCAAATCCCATCGCAATTTCGTAAGAAATAATTTGCGCGCTGGATCTTAATGCACCTAAAAACGCATATTTAGAATTCGATGCCCAACCCGCGATGATAACGCCATACACACCTAATGAAGTAATAGCAAGAATGTATAACACACCCGCATTAATATTTGAAATTACGAAAGAGGAAGAAAATGGCAACACAGCCCACGCCGCTAATGCCGGGGCTAAAGTAAAAATAGGTGCCATCAAAAATAAATAACGATTTGAATTGGTGGGGATGATCACTTCTTTAAAGAACATTTTGAGTACATCAGCGATCGGCTGCAATAATCCCCACGGTCCGACGCGATTTGGGCCCAAGCGTGATTGCATATAACCCACGACTTTGCGCTCAAAAAATGTTAAATAGGCGACAGCACCAAATACCGGTAAAACCACGATTAAAATTTTAGCGATAATCCACAGGACATTGATAAGCATTTCACTCATGATGGTCCGCCTGTTCGATATGAATGGTTTGATAACCTGCGCCCAGCGCTGCCGTTTCGCGTAAACCATTGGCTAAATACACAACGCCACCGGCCATCGTTTCATCTAACACTAAGGGGATGGTTAGCGCAGCGCCATTTTGCTGCACTTTTACGGGTTTTCCTGCGGTTAAACCTAAGCTTGACGCCTGCACAGCATTCATATGAATGCCGGTGAATAAACCATCGGGTGTATTTTGCAGCGATTGCGCGCGGCGCACCAGTGGATCTTGCGCATAAATCGGTAGACTTGCGATGCGGACTAATGAGGGTAATTGGTGCGTAGGTTTCACAAAACCAAAGTGCCCCACCCCGTCATTGCGAGCGAAGCGTGGCAATCCAGGTTCAGCGTCTTGTTTTACATCTTGCCTGGATTGCCGCGCTTCGCTCGCAATGACGGGAGCTATTTCACGCTGAACATCTTCCAAGGTTTGGTAATCAAAATGTTTGAGTTCTAATAGATTTGCGAGAACGCGTAATACTTTCCAGGCTGGGCGGCTTTCACCTTGTGGATTGGTGATTGCTGAAAATGTTTGTGATTCACCAAGGCCATTGATTAGCGTGCCTGCCATTTCAAAAAATGGGGTGATCGGTAAAATGACCTGTGCATATTCTAACATCGCACGGGTTTGAAATGCGCTGATGGCGATCACAGATTGTGCTTTGTTTAAAGCATTTAATGCTTGATTGGAATCATAGGCATCGTACTCAGGTTCAACGCCTAATAATATAAAAGTTTTGATCGCATCAGATGTCCACATTTCTTTTGCAGATAAGCCAAACTTTTGTGAAGCTGCGCCGCCCGGTAAACGATGCGGCAATGCGCCCATCAACCATGCGCCAGCAGCATTTGCACCTAAGGTTAAAAATCCAATTTTAACTTTCGTATGCGCTGAAATAAAATCACAGAGTGCGCGAATGCTTGCAGCTTGCGGATGATGTAAGGCTAAAGCACCTAATAATATCACGCCTTGTTTTGCATTGATTAAATATTCGGCTTGTGCTTTTGCGGCTTCATCTATGTTTATTTTGGCTAAAAATTCAGATAATTCCGAACTGGGTTTACCTTGAAAATTAGGAAGTGCCAATAATGCTTTAACAACACTCGCCAGTGACGTTAATAAATCTCCACCTTTAGCAATTTGTTTGACGGCCACTTTAAAATTAAATACATAATCGATGGGATTAATCACCAGTACTTTAGAAGAATTTCTCGTCGCACTACGGATGCGATGCGCAATAATCGGTTGCTCTTTACGCACATGCGATCCCACCAGCATAATTACATCAGAGTGATTAAGCTCATTTAATGTGACACCCCATTGCGGATAAAAAGGGAACTGCGCTTGGTCAGAAAAATCCTGCTCTTGCAAGCGATGGTCAATATGAGGGCTGCCCATTTCGCGCATCAATTTTTGCAATAAATAAAGCTCTTCTGAAGTCGAATTGGATGATGCCAATGCAGCGATGGATTCAGGCGCAACTTCACGTAAACGTTCGACCGCAAATTCTAGCGCGGTTTCCCAATTCACACTTTCCCACCGCCCTTCGCGTTTGATTTTTGGATTTAATACGCGATCAGAATGATACAAGCCTTCATAGCTAAAGCGATCGCGATCAGAGATCCAAGTTTCATTTAAATGTTCGCATTCTCTAGGAACCACGCGTTTCACTTGATTGTGAATCACATGCGCATAAATATGCGAACCTACGCAGTCGTGTGCAGCAATGGATGCACGTTGAGTCAACTCCCAAGCCCGTGCGCTGAAACGATATGGTTTAGACGTAAGCGCGCCTACGGGACATAAATCAATCATATTACCGGATAATTCAGATGTCACCGTGCGCTCGACCAGAGTTGAAATTTCTAAATGCTCGCCACGATTCATCACACCTAATTCATGTAAGCCTGCGACTTCTTTCCCAAAACGAACACAGCGCGTGCAATGAATGCAGCGGGTCATTTCAGTTTCGATGAGTGGGCCGATGTCATGATCTTCCACCGCGCGTTTGCCTAAGTTGTAGCGAGAAATATCACGGCCATAACCTATCGACACATCTTGCAATTCACACTCGCCGCCTTGATCGCATACAGGACAATCGAGTGGATGATTAATCAGTAAAAATTCCATCACCGCGCGCTGCGCATCTAACGCTAATTTAGAACGGGTAAATACTTTCATGCCTTGTGTGATCGGGGTTGCACAGGCCGGCAAGGGTTTACGCACATTTTCGACTTCCACTAAACACATGCGACAGTTTGCCGCAACCGATAATTTTTTGTGATAGCAAAAACGTGGAATGTAAATGCCTGCCGCATCCGCTACTTGGATAATCGTAGCGCCTGGCTCTGCAGAGCATTTTTTACCGTCTATTTCGATTTCAATGAGTCCACGCTGAAACCCGAAGCCGAGCAGAAGCTGAAGCTGCTGGCCGGCGTGTTGCAGGGTGCGAAAGATATCGAGCGCGCGGAGATTGTCGGCTTCGCCGATCCGATCGGTTCGAAGAAATACAACTACAAGCTTTCGGAGCAGCGCGCGAATAAGGTGAACGACTTCATCCGCGAGCAGGGCTATCTGAAGACCACCGTCGCCAAGGTGCGCGGCGTGGGCGAGG
>CAZPAA010000180.1:0-4572 GCA_964584425.1 uncultured Gammaproteobacteria bacterium
TTGGGGGGCATTTTGTCCTCATGGCTAGCGCAAAATCGGCCAAAATGCCCCCCAATCCCCAATAGACGATGCTTTTATCTAGATACTATTTATCCAGATATTATTTATATTTGCTCCAATCTTTGCAAAGTATCAGGATATTTTTTTACCATTAAGATTAATGCTGCAGCTTGATCGTTGGGTTCTGTTTTGCCTTGTTCCCATTTTTCCAATGTACGTGGAGAAACCCGTAGCTTTAACGCAAACATATTACGAGACATATGTAATTTTTCTCGTAATTCACGAATTAACTGCGCACCGACTTTGAGATGAGGTAATTTTTTAGCAGGATGGCTACGCAAAGTAATTTTTTTTGCTTTATGCGCATCAATTTCTTTAATACCTTGCTCTAATTCAACAAACAAATTACGTTTTTTTATCGGCATCATAACCACCTATCTAATAAATTTTTCAAGATCTGTTTTTCTTGTGCTGATAAATCAGCCATCTCATTTTTCTTATATATGGTCATCAAATAAATATGATGATCTTTTATATGCCAATAATAAATGATCCTAATTCCCCCACGTTTTCCCTTCCCCTCTAGCTTCCAACGCAATTTCCTTAATCCGCCCGTTCCTTGAATTAAGTCGCCCACATCGGGTTGTTTTATTAAAAACGATTGTAGTTCTTTATATTGATCATCAGTTAAGTAATCGAGTAATAACTTCGTAAATAAAATAGTTTCTATAAATACCATGACATATCCTTATGATTATACCCTAAAAGGGTATAGTTTCAAGAATCAAATATTACTAAAATGATTTTATTTTATATATTAAATCTTTTATTACATCTAAATCAATAATTTTGATACTTAATGATAAGCATTAATGCTTTTATCCGGAAAATAATATCCGGATAATATAAAAATAAAGTACAAAACTCTCCCACTGAAAATGTTCCAAACGGGTGGCCGGAGGTTTTGTTTTGGGGTGCATACCCCAAAACAAAACCTCCGGACGGGAGCCCGTTTGGACGGTAGGCCCGATAAGAGTTTTGCCTCAACCACAGCCAACAAGCGCAAGATAGATTACACTCAAACTATGAAACAAAATCTCCAATTAAAATTAAGTAACCAACTGACGATGACGCCCCAATTGCAGCAAGCAATCCGCTTACTGCAATTGTCCACGCTAGAGTTACAACAAGAAATGGCGCAAGCCCTAGAAACCAACCCATTGCTAGAACTCAACGAAGAACATCCCATCCATGAAATGCTACCTGAATATCCCAGTATCTTTAACTTAAATTCATCCAGCAAAAATAAAAATGACAGTGGTGATTATTTTGAGCATCTGACCCAAACCCGTGCACAAGAAGAAACACTACGCGACCACCTACATTGGCAAATGCGGTTTTCGGCATTTTCGCCCGTCGATCAGGCGATTGCGCATGCATTGATTGATGCAATTAACGATGAAGGTTATTTAACTTTAACCTTAGAGGATATCCGAGGAATTTTATCGCCCAGCCAAAACGTCAACCTCGAAGAAATAGAGGCGATTTTAAGTCATATCCAACATTTTGATCCACCCGGCGTAGGCGCACGAACCCTGCAGGAATGTTTAATTCTACAAATTAATCCCAAGACCTTAAATAGTGAACAAGCACAACTTGCAATCGACATCATCACACATCATCTCCCGCTACTCGCCGACCATGCTTACCCAGAATTAAAACGCCAGTACCGCATCAACGATGAATTACTCCTTGAAATTATCAAATTGATTAAATCATTGAATCCAAAACCAGGATTAGCATTTGGCACAGAACAAACAGAATATATCATCCCCGATTTACTGGTTTATAAACAAAAAAATAGCTGGGAAGTGATGTTAAATCCCGACAACACCCCCAAAATTCGGCTCAACACCCACTATATGGATCTGATAAAACAAAGCCAAAACGTCAATGACCAAGCATTTTTAAAAGAACATTTGCAAGATGCGCGCTGGTTACTCAAAAGTCTGGAGAATCGTTTTGACACCCTGCTTAAAGTCGGCCGCGCGATTATTGCCCGCCAGCAAGAATTTTTAGAACACGGTGAAGAAGCGATGCGCCCGCTGGTACTCACTGATATCGCGGCAGAAGTTGAGATGCATGAATCCACCATCTCCCGCATTACGACGCAAAAATATGTCCATACCCATCGCGGCGTATTTGAGTTAAAATATTTCTTTTCAAGCCATGTGCATATGCGTCATGGCGGCGAGTGTTCTTCCACGGCGATTCGGGCCTTGATTAAAAAATTGATTGCAGCAGAGGATCACACCGATCCTTTAAGCGACAGCCAGCTAACTTCAGTTTTAAAATCGCAAGGCATCAATATCGCGAGAAGAACCGTCGCAAAATACCGTGAATCGTTATTAATCGCATCATCTAATGATCGTAAACGCCAATATTGGCCACAAGAAGGATAAAAAAATGCAAATTAGTATTACAGGACAACACTTAGAAATCACGCCCGCATTAAAACAATATATTACGGAAAAATTACAACGCATTGGCCGACATTTATCTGGAATCACTCAAGTTCATGCAGTATTATCAGTAGATAAATTGCAGCAAATTGCTGAAGCAAAAATTAATGTCCCCGGTGGGCAATTATTTGCAAAAGCAATTGCACAAGATATGTATGCTGCAATTGACACTCTGGTAGACAAATTAGACAAGCAAGCGATTAAGCACAAAGAAAAACATGAATGATCTTAAAGATATTTTAACCCCGTCACGGATTTTGATTAATAAAGGCCCGAGTAGCAAAAAACGCATTCTGGAGCAGATATGCCATTTGTGCGCGGCAGCTGAAGAAGTGGAAATATTCTACGAATTTTTATTAAGCCGCGAAAAATTAGGTAGCACCGCACTCGGTGATGGCGTCGCCCTACCGCATTGCCGTATCCCCAATTTGAAAAAAAGCATCGGCTGTTTTGTTAAACTCGAACAAGGTGTCGATTTCGATGCACCGGATGGCCAAAATGTGTATTTAGTTTTTGGTTTATTTGTGCCAGAAGCCGCTTCAAGTGCACATTTAGATATTTTGGCGAATTTAGCTAAAATATTTTCGCAAAGCGCCCTGCGGGAAAAAATTAAAGCGTCAAAAAGCACGAATGAAATTTATGATATATTGACAGCCTCGTGATCCCCCTTTGAAAAAGGGGGGCGGGGGGGATTTAAGATATTTGCCTATAATCAAACATCTAGACGCGGGCACCCCCTTTTTCAAAGGGGGATCTACAACAGAGACAACAACATGCACACCACTCAAGACAAAAAATGGCTCATCATCAGTGGTCGATCGGGTTCGGGAAAAACCGTTTGCTTACGCTCACTTGAAGATCTAGGATTTTATTGCATCGATAATTTACCGATGACACTATTCCCTTCCCTGTTGCAAACGACGCAGTTAACCCAAAATCGCATCGCCGTCAGCTTGGATGCGCGTAATTTACCCAGCGCATCACAATTACATGATATTTTGCTGCAAATTAAGCAACAAGCGCATTTTGAAATTATCTATTTTGATGCCGACGATAATATTTTATTAAAACGTTTTAGCGAAACCAGACGCAAGCATCCGCTCTCCAATGATGAAACCAGCTTGCAAGAAGCGATTCAACAAGAAAAAACTTTACTGGAAGCCATTGCGAATGCGGCCACGCTATTTATTGATACTTCACGTTTATCCGATGCACAGCTGCGTCATTTGATCCGCGAGCGTATTGCCGCGAGATCCACCGAAAATTTATCGATTCTTTTTCAATCTTTTGGCTATAAAAATGGCCTTCCTGCTGATGGCGATTATGTATTTGATTTACGCTGCTTGCCCAATCCCTACTGGCATGATTCTTTGCGCGCATTAACCGGGCAAGATGAAGCGGTGATTCATTTTTTAGAAGACAATGATCTCGTCAAAAAAATGTTCGCTGAAATCACCCATTTTTTAGATTTATGGATCCCTTATTATGAAAAGGATAAACGTAGTTATTTAACAATTAACTTAGGCTGCACCGGTGGGCAACATCGCAGTGTTTATTTTGCGCAGTGCTTGGCCAAATATTATCAACAAAAGTATCAGCATGTGCAAATTCGTCATCGCGATTTACCAAAAGGCCATTATGATTAAAGAAAAAACGATGATCATTAATAAACTCGGTCTACATGCACGTGCGGCGGCAAAATTAGTCTCGACCAGTGCACAATTTGGATCAGACATCACCCTACTTTGCAAAGGCAAAACTGCAAATGCAAAAAGCATTATGGCGGTGATGATGCTCGCTGCAAGCCAGAATACTGAAATTGAAATTACAGCTGACGGCGCTGATGCGCAAGAAGCCATCAATGCACTGCTCACCCTAATCCAAAATAAATTTGGCGAACAGGCTTGACGCTTAAGATAAATTCATTAAGATATGATTATTGGAGTTCTCGTGAATTAAACATTTACCCAAGGAAGAAATCATGAAAAAATTAAGCGTTTTACCCCGAATGTCCTCAGCTGTAGCCTTAACTTCTGTGTTGGACTTCCCC
>CAZPAA010000181.1:0-4571 GCA_964584425.1 uncultured Gammaproteobacteria bacterium
CGCATTAGGGCAGGGGGCAATCATGTGTGCATTTTGTTTTAACAACAGTGTACGGGCCTGGATAATGCGATCATACCCTTTCGGTGTACCGGGTTCAATAATGACTAGCACTTTTTCGCAAGCTTCCCAGGCTTGATTGACCACAACATCAAGATCCATCATTTCATTTAAACTATATGACATCAACACTAAATCATGTTTTTCTAGCGCACAGGGTAGGGTGGCTTGCTGCCATACAACTTGCCGTTCAATAATTTTTTTTCCTAAATCAATAAATTTTGAATCCATTTCTAACAAAGTAATTTTCTCTAAGTGCTGAAAATACTGCAGTGCAGCAAACAATCCAGTCCCTGGCCCCGCACCTAAATCAAGAAACGAATGAAACTTAAAATCCTGCACCGGTTTTAATACTTGGGTAATTGCAGCCAATGTCGCAGGAAATCGTGTCAGCAAATAAGCCCAATAATGTTCTGTACGTGTTAAATAGGGTTTTTGTTGCAAACGATAACGTTCTGATATCTCTTGCGCCGCCTGCTTTAAGAGCGTTATCGGGATTTGTTCGATTAAAGCATGAACAGGGTTTAGCATGATAATTTACTGCTGAAATGGGTTAATCAATTCTATAAAGCAGTCTGTGAAATCTGAAATATTACGTGTTGCTAACGTTGCGCGATTACAATGTGCTATTGCAGCGATTTGACCATCAGGGACACTTAAAGGTTTGCCTGATTTTTTCCTGTAAGCCATAATTTCTCCATAACTGTATGCAGCATCTTTATCAAATCTATAAATACGATATTTAAATTGATGATCGACTATTTTATGAAATGCATCGATGAGTGCTGTACGGCGTTTTCCATCTGGCAAAATTTGTAAACCATAAGTGATTTCAGCAATATTAATCGTAGTGATAAATAATTTCTCTTTGGGTTGCTTATCCATCCATGTGCTGACAATGGGTGCGGGCTGCGTTTTCATCATCTCTGAAAGAATATTGGTATCAAGCAAAATCATTCATTAAAATCCATGGGTTCATGTGGTGGATGTTTGGGAAGCTCAAGATCAACGCCATTATTAGGACCAAAATATTGATGAAAAACATCGCTGATTTTTTCATCCGGACAAACAGCTTGAGAAATAATTCTGCGCGCTTCTTCTTCCATAGAAATTCCATGCATAGCAGCTTGGATCCGTAGCTGTTCATAAACGGTATCGTCAAGTTTTCGGACATTTAAATTGGCCATATTATCCCCTTTGGACATATTTAAAATGATATCACTTGATATCAGTTAGTTCAAGGAAGCATATAGAGGGAATTTTATCATATTTGTTTTTTATGTGCAATATATTTCATTAAAGATTTATCATTTATCTTTAAAATCATCATAATCAATAACGCGGCCGCGCTTGGGTTTCCCGGGTTGTTGCGAACTGCGGTTATAGTAGGCGAAGTACTGGTCGATGATTTTGGGCGGTTGTTCGCCTTTGAGGAAGTAGTATAGGCGGCGGACGGCCCAGATGATGAGGGCGATGATGAGTAGGTACCAAAGCGCAATGAGGCCTACATAGAATAGTACGACAACGAGGCCAAGGGTGAGGATGGTGATGAAAATAAAAAGTAGAAAAGAAAAAATTTTGTTTAGCATATTATTTGTCTTAGTTGATGGTCGCTAGGCGTGGACATAAGCGGCCGTTTTGGTCTAGCTCTAGACCTGCGTTCGTTAATTTTCCAGCAGATACCACTGAATTTTGAGGAACTGCTACAGTTTGAGCAGGCTTAGTAATTATACCAGTTGGGCTGGTAATCATACGTGATGAAGTTGCTGAACCGTTCAAAAATGGATTGCCTTGGGCTGGATCGACTTTAGTAAGATTATCAGTATGACCGTTAATTTCATCACGATATTTTTTCAACAGGCTAGCAGTCGTGGTGCAGCTTATTTTATCGGGATCGGCTTCCCAAGTGTGTTTATGATTGTAACTTTTGTATGCAGTGTAGGAGAGGAAACAGGTAAGGAAAATAGATAATGCGATAAGTGGCCATGGACAGGCTAACATAATGACCATGGTTAAGATCACAAAAGCATACCATTTCTTATGTAGGTCGTATTTTTTCAGAGCGGCAGCTCTATCGCATTTGATGGCAGTGCGTTGTTCATGTACATATTGGGCAAAATTTTGCCCTTCTGCCATTGGGGCAAAGCCGTGATTGATTAAATTTTCATTGCTGGGTAGTTGGTTTAAAATCGCAAGTTTTTGTTTATCATTTCGGTGATGATGGCGCTGAGTTGCTATATACTGATCTAAGGTTTGTTTTTCAGCTATTTTTGGAAGACCGTTTTTTTCCAACATAACATTAATTGCAGCGATTGAGGGCGTTTCGAGCAATTTGTTTAAGAATTGTTCTTTCTTGTTACAACTTGCAATGGTGTTCTCACAATCAATATAGGCTTGGATTAAATTTTTCGTTTGGTTCACCAGCGTTGCGCCGGCAATAAACGCGGAGCCTAGTAATAATAAGCTGCCCACCGCGAGTGCGATAATGGCGCCGGAGAATAAAAATAAAGCATAAGCTATGTTCCATTTTAATGACCAGTTGTAAAAATAATCAATTTTACTTTGTAACTCTTTAGTAAATTTTTCATGATTTTGGATTTCAAGAGCGATTAAGGCCTTGAGTTTTTGTATTTTTTCGTTATATTTTTCTTGATTTTGAGGAGTAATTTCACCTAGGGCAGCTATTTCTTCAATGATTTTTTGTCTTTGCGCCTTTATTTCAGTTTCAGTGCGTCTACATTCATCAGCAACGACAGATGCGACAGCGACGCGGTTATCTTCTTTGGCTCTTTCGAAATTTTCGAGTTCGAGTTTAATGATTTCTTGTAGCTCGGCAATTTTTTTCGCATAGGCAAAGTTGTCAAATGTATTTTTGATTATTTGCTTATTTTCGATTATTTCTGTGGCAATGACTTTTTGTAGCGCGTCAATTTTTTCTTTATATGTGACAATTTCTTTATTTCCTTGCTTATCATCGAGGGTTTCTAATTCCTTCATAATCTTGATGGATTCAGAATAGGATTTGGATTCGTCCGTTGCCGATATGATTCCTTCGAAATCCTTCTTAATAATCTCTATGCTGGTTTCAGGGTTTGATGCGAGTTTTGCCTTTAATTGAGTGAGTTTTGAAATATTATTTTGTAAAGTCTCACGAATATCAAGAGCTAATAAAGTCTGGGTGATGTTCTCTCTCTTTGCCTTTAAATCAAGGGCAATTGTTTTACATTCATCCGAGGCAGATGCGATATTCTCTGCTGATATAATTTTTTTATAAACAGCTTCAATGGCTGTAGCAGCGGTTGTGGGATTTGCGGCCAGGGTTTTTTGAAGATTGGTGAGATCAGTCACATTTTTTTCAGCACCGTAGAAAGTATTGTTATACTTTTCGAGAAATTTAAGCGCAAGTTTAGGATTTTTTTCGGAAAATTTTTCTTGTATTATTTTTAAATTTTCTATTTTATTCTCTTCAATCTTCTTAAATCGTTCTTGTTCTTGTTTATTTTTATAATCAAAGTAACATTGGTTAACCAGATCAAAGAAATAACCCAAGCTCAACAAAATCAGGCTTAACATCGCTCCAATACCTAAATTCAGAATAGTGGTAGTGACACCACTTGCCCCTGCGCCGTTATAGCGGGAGAAGTTAATCAATGTCCAGACCGCGGCGTCTAATATTTCAAATACTCTTCTTGCTCTTTCAAATTCAGTTTTTGGGGTATCGTAATAGCCTAGTGCGATGAGGGGGATATACATGAGAGAACCAACGAAAAATCCACTTTCAAGCCAGGGTGCCCAATCGGGCATGCCTTCTTCATTGAAGCTGCCTTTAACACCATTAAAACTAAAGACATCGAGATCTTCGCGCACACCGTAATAAATTTCATGGGTGCCTAGAGAGCGGACTAATGCAAGTCGATAAATATGCCACGCACGTAGCGCATCAATTATCAGACGAATGACTTCCTGGCGGTTTTTTGCATCTGCATTTTCGGCATCGATTCTGGCTTTTCTGATGTCTTGGATGGTTTGCTGATTCACTTGTCCTGTAGGGGAGCTTCCATTGGGATGGTTACTATCAGTAGAAAGAGGATGCCCCTTCGCTGCATGCTGAGGACTGTCTGTTTTACTTGGGCTATGGTTACCTGCTTCGCTATTTCTATCTGGTGTGCTCAATCCTGCATTGTCTATTGAGGTAAGTCAAACTCCTTTAGACGCGCTGCATATTGCTCTGCTGCCTTTATAGCGCTATAAAGCGTGAGCAGCCAGAAAAGTTGTTTTTCGAGTAAATCAAGTTGTTCCATTTTTAGTCGGGGCGTGTCAGAAGAAACTTCGGTTGTCTCGACAAGCTGTTTTTCAATTCGATCTTTTGCAATTAAAATGTCAATGACAGCGCTTAATATGGCATTTTTAGGATCAGTGGGCGTTGAGGTTTCTTTTGATGTGAGATAACTTTGCATGGCCTCGCTTGCTGTACGAAGACTTTGATTAACTTCTTCTGATTTATCAATATTCAC
>CAZPAA010000182.1:0-4537 GCA_964584425.1 uncultured Gammaproteobacteria bacterium
ACTCGCGCGTCGGCGTAACCTTGTGAATAGTAGAATTGAGTCAATGCTGCTCTGCTCTGATCGACCTTGCCGGGCGTTTAAATTTCCCCTTCCTTGAACTTCTAAAAATGTCCTTCAAACCAATTACTCACTCTTTTCCATATGTTTTTTGCGCGACGCTGGAACTGCGGATCACTTTGACGCGCTTGCTGTTGATGGAATCCATATAGCAATAACCCTACGCCAGTAGCATACATAGGATTATTCATCACATCTGTCAAACCGCCGATATTTTGTGGATAACCGATGCGAACTGGCATATGGAACACTTCTTCAGCGAGTTCCACACAACCTTTTACTTTTGCACTACCGCCGGTTAAAACGATGCCTGATGCGATTAAATCAGCAAAGCCGCTGCGTTGTAATTCGGCTTGTACTAAAGTGAATAATTCTTCGTATCTGGGTTCTACTACTTCCGCTAAGGTACGTTGTGATAAAACACGTGCGCTGCGCTCACCAACACCTGGGACTTCTATTAAATGATCAGGATCTGCCAGTGCGGCTAAAGCACACGCATGTTGACGCTTGATGGCTTCGGCGCTTTGGGTAGGCGTTCTTAAAGCAACGGCTACGTCATTTGTAACTTGATCGCCAGCAATAGGAATCGCAGCGGTGTGACGAATGGCGCCGTCAGTGTACACAGCGATATCGGTTGTGCCGCCACCAATGTCAACCAAACAAACACCTAAATCTTTTTCATCTTCCGTCAACACGGCATAGCTCGATGCGAGTTGCTCGAGAATAATATCATCGACTTGTAAGCCGCAACGACGCACACATTTCACAATATTTTGCGCTGCACTCACACCGCCGGTGACCATATGTACTTTGGCTTCAAGGCGCACGCCAGACATACCAAAAGGTTCTTTAATGCCTTCTTGGCTATCTACGATAAATTCTTGGGGAATAATATGCAGGATTTTTTGGTCTGCAGGAATAGCAACCGCACGTGCCGCATCGATCACACGCTCAATTTCAGCATGTCCTACTTCTTGCTCGCGGATGGCAACAATACCATGAGAATTGAGACTGCGAATATGACTGCCTGCGATACCAGCAAACACTGAGGTGACTTCACACCCGGCCATCAGTTCAGCTTCTTCGACCGCACGGGAAATAGAAGCGACCGTTGATTCAATGTTAACCACCACGCCCTTTTTCAAGCCCCTGCAAGGGTGATAACCTATTCCAATCACATCAATTTTGTCTTCATCATCGGCAATCTCACCAATGATGGCGACCACCTTAGAGGTACCAATATCGAGTCCAACGATTAAATTCTTTTCATTTTTATTCGCCATCGCATCATTCCATTTTGCGGTTTTTATATCCTAATACCAATCCGTTGGTATAGCGTAAATCGATATACATCTCATGCGGTGTATCAAGGTTAAGCCAGGGCATCGCCTTAATAAACCGTGAAAGACGCATATCGATATCATCTTGCCCTAAATACACCCACATACCATTATCAAGTAGTGCCGACCAGGCTGAGCGCGGGCTTAAATCAAGCTCAACTATCGACAATTTTTCTTCCGCTAATTTCGCGTTTAAGCGCTGATAGGCGGCAAATACTTCTTTATAATTTGCTTCAAAACCACTTAGGCGTGGTAATGAAATATTATGTTCCATTTTAGGATCGAACAATTCACCTTTACCATTAATAAATCCTGTGTCCTGCCATCGTACCACAGCGGTCTGCTCAATGATAGAAATCTTTAAAGTATCTGGCCAAATACGTTCAATGTGTACTTTTTCTATCCAGGGTAATCCTAGCAACTCTTGTTGCAAAGCGCCCATTCTGATCATAAAAAAACTATCAACCATATATGGTAAGATCGTTGCCTTTACCTCTATGGGTTGCACATGCGAAAGTTTGGTTGCAATGTGCACATGCTTAATAGGCCAGATTGCCGGATCCTTGACATAGGTATAGCCTATAACAAGCGATATAGTCAAAAGCAATACGAATAATAATTTACTTTGCCGCAACCATCTTATCACTTTAATTAGCCACGCGTGTTTTCTTGGGCAAATTCTCCATAAATATGGACCTCGGGTATTAATTGTATGCCAGTTTTTGCAAATACTTGCTGTTGAATAACCATCATCAATGCTTTTATATCAGAAGCTTTAGCATGATTTGTATTAATAATAAAATTAGCATGTTTTTCTGAGACTATAGCATCTCCTTGTTTTAAGCCTTTTAAGCCGCAACTTTCAATCAATTGCGCTGCATACCCCTGCGGTGGATTGCGAAAGACGGATCCGCAGCTTAGCTCGCCTATGGGTTGTTTTTGTTTTCGCTCTTTGATCAAGTCACGAATTTTAACTTGTTCCGCTTCGATATCATCGGTTTTGGTGAAGTTAAAATGCGCAGCAACAAACCATTCATCCTTAGACATAACCACATGACGATAACTGACGGTAAAATCTTTGGGGGTATGCAGTTTAATTTCACCTTTGCGATTCACAGTTTCAACTGCACTCACGAGTGGCCAAGTCTCGCCACCAAAAGCACCGGCATTCATTGCGAGCGCACCGCCGATAGTGCCCGGAATGCCCGCAAAAAAACAGCCGCCTTGCAAACCTTGTTTTGCACAAAATTTCGATAATTTTGCACACGCAACCCCCGCTTCAACCCGCACTTTTGTACCCTCACATGTCATTTCATTAAGACCACCCTGCGTTAAAATCACCGTGCCTTTGATACCTTGATCGCTAATGAGGACATTACTACCTAAGCCTAACCAAAGGAGCGGTTCATCTGCAGGTAGCGATTTTAAAAATGCACACAGATCTTTTAAATCTTTTGGACGATAAGTACGCTCACCACTGCCGCCGACATGCCAAGTATTGAGTGGTGCTAACGATTCTTGTAAGGTAAGCACGCCGCGAAAATTTTGTGTCATCATTTCATTTATTTTGTTCATAACAATATGATACCATTAGAATCTATTTTGAGAAAATAAATGATCAATATTAAATCACTCGCCTGCATTTTTTTATTAGGGGCACTTTGGGGTCCTTCGTTTTTTTTCATTAAAGTTGCTTTAGACGGTGGTATTCCACCGCTTTCTATCGCGGCCATGCGTGTTGCGCTTGCAGCGGTTTTTTTATGGATATTTATTGGTTTTCGCCGGATTGAACTACCGCGCTCACCGCACATTTATTTACACACAGCAATCATTGCGATTTTTTCTCTTGCATTGCCGTTTTCTTTAATTAATATTGCAGAACAATACATTGATAGCGCATTGGCCGGGATTATTAATGGACTCACCCCCATCGCGACTACATTGCTTGCGCATGTGCTAATTCATGATGAGAGCTTAACCAAGCAACGCATCTTCGGTATTACTCTAGGTGTGGGCGGATTTTTATTTCTGCTGTTGCCTTCTATATTCGATAAAGAAATCATTGCAGACACTTTAAGCATTATTGCGGTGGCTATCGCTGCATTGTCTTATGCCGTGGGCATTATTTATGGTCGGCGGTATTTACGTAATACCCGCACGCTGGCGCTGCCCACTCTACAGGTGAGTTTTGCTGCGCTTTATTTGATCCCCATTGCCCTTTGTTTCGAAAGTGTTGGGAACTTCAAAGGCATCACACTCGGTGCTTGGAGCAGCGTGGTGGCATTAGCATTTTTAGGCACCGCGCTGGCCTTTGTGATTTATTTTTATGTGTTGCAACAATTTGGTGCAGTAGCGCTTGGTAGCTCGGTTTTTTTGCTGCCGATTTTTAGTATTTTCTTTGGGGTGTTATTTTTGGGTGAAGAATTATCTTGGTCAGTCTATCTCGGGACCATCTTGATCTTATCAGGCATGAAATTAGTCCACTCTAAATAAATCTATTAAAGACTTGCGCTGGGTCAGCTTCTAGGCTAAGATTTGCCTCGTTCTAAATTTTCAGGAGATTATATATGTTAAAACTCTGTGTTATCGTTAAATTCATGCTGCTTTTTGTATTAACGATGGGTAATGCTTTTGCGAATAATGCGACTGGATTTGAAGATGAACAATTTCAAATTGATGAGCGTGCCGCTATTCAACGTGCATCTGCCGCATGGGCTCAATCTATCAACGACCTTGAGCCTTTAAAATCAGCTGCTTTATATGCCAATCAAATTTCGGTCTCAGCCACTTTTAAGACTCAAATCGATAACTATAAAGATCTCCTTGCTTATTTTACTATGCTGTCTAAAAAACAAAGTTTCAACGTGCTATTTAATGAGGAAAATATTCGTGTCTACGGACCTGCTGCAGTAAACTCCGGAGTTTATACTTTCAGTTATGTTGAAAATGATAAAAAAGTTGAAATCCCCGCACGCTTTACTTTTGTTTATGTTCTAACACCCTCAGGCTGGAAAATTGTCGAGCATCATTCTTCCGTATTGCCAGAATAAAGTAGGTTCTGTTTACATTTCGCTATGCTGAGCCGTAAGGCTTTGATTTTTGAAGACCGCAGCGCAGCATACGTGCAAGTTTGTAAGCCA
>CAZPAA010000183.1:0-4463 GCA_964584425.1 uncultured Gammaproteobacteria bacterium
CCTTCGGTCCCTTTCCCACGCGCAGCTTGCGAGCATGGGGAAGTCCCCGCAGGACCGGAGCCCGTTTGGACGGAAGCCAGATAGAGTTTTGCCTCAATTAAAAACAGTGCTTAGAAATATAAAAATTGCCAATAAGAAAAATAATAATGCGCAAACTAAATTGGTTATACATCGGTGCTTTTGTAGGAATCCTATCCGGTGGATTAATCCTCACCCAACCTCATCTGCAACAAAAACCCGCAGCACTAGAAAGCTACGCCCTACAAATCCCACGCGAACCCATCAAAGAAGACACCCTAGAATATCACCTCATGATGGCCGACCTAGCCTGGCAACGCCAACTATGGACCCAAGCTGCAACGCATTACGCAGTTTTAGCCCAAAACACCGCCCGTGCCGACTTTGCATTATTAGCCACCAGTGCCGCACTAGAAGCACAATTACTCCCGGTAGCCCGCAAAAATGCACAGCTATGGGCAGAAATAGAACCGATGAATTCTCGTGCACAGGCGCTCACCGCAACGCTTTGTTTTGCGGAATATAATGAAGAATTAGCTTATACCTATTTGACCCAGTTAATGGAATACACCCCCGATGAAGCGCTACCGCATTTGATGATGATTAATGAAACCCTGCAAGATCCCAAAGAACAGCATCTATTTTTTTCCGTATTACAACGCTTATCTACACAGTATCAACATCAGCCGGGTATTTGGTTTGCTCTCGCAAGACAAGCGCAAACCCTGAAATATTATGCGCTGGCATTATCAGCAACGGATCATTCGCTCGCATTACAACCGGATTGGGTTTCAGCCATTGCGTTACGAGTTCAGATTTTATATCAAATGGGTGAAAAAGTTGCAGCGCGAGATTATCTGGCTGATGTGACAAAAAAATTACCAGAAGAAAATGATTTAAAATTTATTTATGAACAAATTAAAGATGAGTTACAAATCGGTGAAATCCCCCTTTGAAAAAGGGGGTGCCCCCCGCAACAAAGTGCGGGGCAGGCTCCGGGCGGGGGATTTTGAGATCTATGTAGTACTACTAAGCTCTTTAAATCCCCCCTACCCCCCTTTTCCAAAGGGGGATCCTGATCACCAACACTGAGTGTTTTTTAGTTTTTTAATGCTGCTTGCTTTAAACTCTGGATTTTTCCCCTCGCGTTTTTGCTGTAGATAATCTTTAAATGCAGCGAGCGCAATTTCACTTAATAATAAGATCGCAATTAAATTGGTTAACGCCATCATCGCCATAAATAAATCTGCAATATTCCAAACCATGGAGAGTTCCGCGATGGAACCTAACACCACCACAAGAACAACGACACACCGATACGCCCAAACGGCCTTCACATTCGAATTTAAAAATTCTAAATTGGTTTCACCGTAATAATAATTTCCAATGATAGAACTAAATGCAAATAAAAAAATACATAAAGTTAAAAAGTAAACGCCCCATTCTCCCACGGATGATACCAAAGCGGATTGCGTGATCTGCACGCCTTGCATGCCTTCTAACAGGTGGGCTTCGGTAATCAAAATAATAAATGCAGTGGCGCTACAAATCAGTAAAGTATCGACAAATACGCCTAAAGTTTGCACCAAGCCTTGTTTCACCGGATGACTCACGTGCGCCGTTGCCGCCACATTCGCAACACTTCCCATGCCGGCTTCATTTGAATATAAACCGCGTTTAATGCCTTGCATGATCGCAGCACCTAAACCACCACCGAGTGCTTGCTCAAGTCCAAATGCACTGTGAAAAATTAAGCTAAACAATGCTGGAATTTCCGTGTAATTTTTTGCCATCACAAATAATGCAATGAGAATATATAAGCTTGCCATCACCGGTACTAAATATTGAGTGACATGTGCAATCCGATGAATACCACCGAAAATAATCATAGCGGTGAGTAAGCCTAAAATTAATCCAAACATTAAAGGATCACCACCAAAACTTTGCATTGAAGCAACAATCGTGTGCGCTTGCACTGCATTAAATGCAAAACCATAACAAAACACCGTCACCAGCGCAAAAAACATCCCCATCCATTTCGCGTTTAAACCTTTTTCCATATAATACGCAGGCCCACCGCGAAAACCGGTTTCATCTTTTATTTTATAAATTTGCGCAAGGGTACTTTCAATTAAACTGGACGCTGCGCCAACCAGCGCAATCATCCACATCCAAAACACCGCGCCAGGGCCCCCTAAGGAAATGGCAATCGCAACCCCAGCAATATTCCCCGTGCCGACGCGCGAGGCGGTGCTGATACAAAAGGCTTGAAAGGCTGCAATCGCCTTACGCCGACCGGCTGGGCGCTTGGCCACGGTTTCTTTCAGCATGTCTTTTATCAGTCGAAACTGGGCAAACCCAGTGCGGTAGGTGAAATAAAGACCTACGCCAATTAAGGCGGCAATTAGCACATAAGACCACAGGATATGGTTGACCGCGGCCACAGCTTGATCGAGTAGATTTAACATAAGATTTCTCAGGGGTTAAAGCGAGGATTGTAGCATATTGCCTATTTTATCCACAAAATGTAGAATGCGGTTTGTTAAAACCCAGATGAAAATAGCGATTAATGAAGTTTCTAAAACCAGTACGACTGCTTATGATCTGCTGGCTAAAATCGAACCCGCACAAAGGCGAACAAAATTCAAAAATTTGCTAGAAGCGTATGGGGCAAAACCTCAAGCTAAAAAGTAATCTTTGTGCGATGGATTACATAGATTGTTCCCTTCGATCCTTCCACAAGTTCAAATAGCCCAAGATATATATGCTACAATCCCCCCATGCGTTACATCATGATTATCTTATTCACTCTTCTTGCCGGTTGTGCCCAACAGCCAGTCAAAACGCCTACGCATGCACTTGACCCGAATGACATCAGCCACTGGGAAATTCAAGGGAAATTTTCTGTGGTGCAACCAGATGAGGCGGTGAGTGCCAATCTATCTTGGCGCCAATATTCGCCAAAGCGTTATGAAATTGCGCTCTCGGGTCCTTTAGGTCAAGGTAGTGTTTTACTATCAGGTTATCCGGATAAAGTCATTTACAAAGATGCGCATGGGGATACTGAAGAAGCTTTTAATGCGGAATTATTATTGTATCATCACACCGGCTGGTCTTTGCCGATTGAAAGCCTTTATTATTGGGCACGCGGTTTGCCGGATCCTCATTATCCTTACCAGAAAATTCGCGATGAACAGGGCGCACTTACGCACCTCAAACAACATGGCTGGACGCTTGTATATGGCGCTTACCAGTCGTATGATGACTATCTTGTTCCGCGCAAAATAACCTTGAATTATACCGACACAAAAATCACATTATTACTTAGAAAATGGTCCATCAATCCCAAAAACTAGTCTTACCCGCGCCTGCAAAGCTGAATTTGTTTTTACACATTACCGGTAAAAGACCCGATGGTTATCATAATTTACAAACGGTTTTTCAGTTTTTAAGCTTAAGCGATACGCTGACGTTTGAAGCGCATGATCACGATATTATTCTAGAAACACCGATTGAAGGCGTTGCCAATGCTGATAATTTAATTGTAAAAGCAGCGCATTTATTAAAAGCTAAAACCGGATGTACCAAAGGCGCGCGCATTTCGCTCGACAAAAAAATTCCCATGGGCAGTGGTTTAGGCGGCGGCAGTTCTAATGCGGCGACTACATTAATCGCACTGAATCGTTTATGGCAGACAAATTTATCTAAAGAAGAATTACTCCCACTCGGCCGCCAACTTGGTGCAGATGTCAGTATTTTTATCTATGGTCATGCCGCATTTGCGCAAGGTATCGGCGATGAATTTATTGCCGTATCGCCGCCCACACCTTGGTATGTTGTATTAATCCCCCGCGTTAATGTCAGCACGGTTGCGATGTACACGCACCCTGAACTGATTCGCAACACGCCCAAGATCAGCGTAGAAGAATACTTACAAACCCTGCCCAATGATAACGACTTCAGCCCTCTCGTTTGCGAAGAATATCCACTGATTGCCAGCGCTATCAGTTGGCTCTCCCAATTCGGCGAAGCACGCCTCACCGGCAGCGGCGCCGGCATCTATTTACCCTGTGCAGATCAGCGTCAAGCACAAGATATTATTGGACAAATTCCAGATGGAATGATAGGATGCGCAGCTACAGGGCAAAACCAATCCCCGCTTTGTGTTAGGGCTTGTTGACAATTCGCTCTATTGAGTCAGAAGGCGTTGATTTTTGAGCACCGGAGCGGAATGTACATGTGAGTACTTGAGCACCGGAGCGCAGAAAATCAACGCCTTCTGGCCAATAGAGTAGAATTGTCAGCAAGCCCGTTACTGGGGCGTCGCCAAGCGGTAAGGCACTGGATTTTGATTCCAGCATACCCAGGTTCGAATCCTGGCGCCCCAGCCATTTAGAAAAGATAAAAGATATGATTAACAATTTGATGATTTTCAGCGTCAACGC
>CAZPAA010000184.1:0-4461 GCA_964584425.1 uncultured Gammaproteobacteria bacterium
CCTTCGGTCCCTTTCCCACGCGCAGCTTGCGAGCATGGGGAAGTCCCCGCAGGACGGGAGCCCGTTTGGACGGTACGCCCGATTAGAGTTTTGCCTCCTCCTCAAACAACGGAATCCAAACATCCACGCAAAGCGGACCCCAACCCCATCAACAAATTCTGATATCCCAAAAACCCAAACCCCGCAGTCCCCTCAGGATTAAGCACCCCCTCTTTAACCTGCATCCCCGTCGCAATCATCTCAACAATCGCCGGCTTAAACTGCGGCTCCGCAAAAATACAAGCCACGTGTTTTTCCCGAATCAGATCCTGAATTTCTTTAATATGCTGCGCACTTGGCATCATTTCTGGGTTCAATGTAATCGCCGCGACCGAATTCAATCCATAACGTTTTTCAAAATATTGATACGCATCGTGAAATACTATAAAGGGTTTATCTTTGATCAAAGCTAAATCTTTATTTAATTGTTGATCTAATAAAGTTAATTGTTGTGTAAGCGCAGCTGCATTCGTTTGATAATGCGATTTATTTTCAGGATCAAGTTGCACTAAAGTATTCGCCATCGCAACCACTAAAATTTGCGTGCGAATCGGATCAAGCCAAACATGCGGATCAAATCCATGATGCGCATGATCTGATTCAAATGCAAAATGCGCATCCGTGCGAAAATGCAGCGGATTTAATCCAGATGTCTTTAGTAATGTTAACACGCGAGTTTTTTGTGGTAATTGTGCAATCGTTTTGATTAAAAAAGTTTCTAAGGATTCGCCAACCCAAATGACGAGATCGGCCGATTGTAAATCAGAAACTTGTGAAGGTTTTAGTGCATAACTGTGTGGCGATGCGCCGGGTTGCACGAGTAAAATAGGCTCGCCAACATTTTGCATCAAGGCTTGGGTGAGTGCAAAAATGGGGCTGATGCTGACGACTACTTTAGGCGGGGCGGCAAATATCGCAGCAGAAAAACAGAATAATATTGCAAAGAGAATCGGCCGCATTTACTGTCTCCATAATCTTATGGATTCCATGGGGATCTCATGGCTGCTGCGCACTGGATTAATATCAAGCCCACCTCTTCGTGTGTAATGTGCGGCAACTGTTAATTGTTCTGGCTGCATGCGTTGTTTAATGTCGTTGAAAATACGTTCAACACAGGCTTCGTGAAAATCTTGATGATTTCTGAAGGAAACAATATAACGTAAAAGTCCCTCTGGATTGATTTGTTTGCCGGTATACTTGATAACCAAAGCTCCCCAGTCGGGTTGATCTGTGACTGGGCAATCTGATTTTAATAAATGGGAATACAAAGTTTGGGTGATTAAATTTTCTTCACAGGATAAAAAATCAGGATTCACTTCATAAGTATCGCAAGTGATATTTTGTTCATCCAAACAAATCCCAGAAATTTTTTGTAATTCAAGTGAACCATTTTCTAAAGTTTTTAATTTAACCGACACTTTCGCGCCACTGGCCAAACTTAAATCTTTTTGCAAAATCTCGGTTAACGCATCGATCGACAGAACAACTGTTTGATTAAATGAATTCAAATACAGCTTGAATGATTTTGATTCAATTAAAAAAGGACTGGTGCAAGGGAAAATAAATTCAGCAACACAGACCATCGGTTTGCCTTGGGAATTTAACCATGACAATTCATAACCATGCCATAAATCATAGCCAAACATAAAAGGCTTTTGCCCTCTGGGAATAGGGAAAAGTAATGTCGGCGTATAGGTTTGCACATACGCGGATTTTTGGCCTAGTGGTGTTTGTTCTAGCATAGTTAAAATGTCATGTTTCCAATACCTGGGAATTTTATAGTGCGCGTTAGGGGATTAATCCCATACACTAAACCAATAATATTAATTTCCAAACCTTCGATGCGCGCAAGCGTTAAGCTAAACACTCCCCCAATGGAAAATAAATATCCCGTTCCACTTGGCGCAACACTCACAAATTTCCCAAAGGGGAGATAGTCTTTACCAATCGCAGTAGCGGGCAGATTTAATCCTAAACCGGGCACCTCTTTCGCAATATCCGCGATAAAGGTATTGCTATTCGGCCCGGGCCAATAGGCATACTCATCCGGATATTTATAATCGCGTGCTGCTTTATCGATTTGTGGAATAAGTGCTTGCGCCTGGCTGCCACTGATGGTCAATAATAATTCTGGCTTATTTCCATACCAAAGGCGATCGGGAATATCCTGGTGGATCGCCACCACCGGTAAATCATGAAATCTACGCCAACCAATCACTTCATATACCGTATAAGTGTTGGCGTTAGCAGGTTTAACTGCAATCCAGGTGTGGACGGAAAACGGACCACGCCAATTAAAGGTTCTGGCGGCAAACGCTTGGACAATGGCCTCACTATGATCAGCGGGAGAGGGTGAAATATGGGCGCTCTCACGGCTCATTTTTGTGTGATCATTGGAGGAAAAATCCACTTCACCATTTAAAAAGGCCACCAGCGGTCCTAGTGCACTAATGAGTAAAAAAATGCCGATAATATAGAATGCGCGCTTCATTGATGCCTCTTTTTTAAATTATGTTATGCTGCATTAAATAGGAAAATTTGCATGATACCACAATCCACACCCTTAATATCCGTCGATAATCTCGGGGTTAAATTTCATGACCGCTGGGTATTAAAGCACATTGGGTTTTCGATTCAGCCTAAAGAAATTGTGACCTTGATTGGGCCGAATGGATGTGGCAAGACAACCTTGGTTAAGGCCATGTTGGGTTTATTGCCGCTCACCCAAGGCACACTCACTCAAGCGCCGGGCTTAAAAATAGGCTATATGCCGCAGCGTTTTGTCATTGAACCCACCTTGCCTATCACAGTAAAGCGATTTTTAGCGCTAGCCAAGCAGGATTTAAGTGCACAACTGCCCTTGTTTCAGACTTTAGGCATGGCGCCTTTACCCGATACTTCATTGCAAAATTTATTTGGCGGCCAAACCCAGCGTGTGTTAAATGCTTATTGCTTTGATGGATGAACCGGATTTATTGGTATTGGATGAACCGATTCAAGGCGTTGATGTGAATGGGCAAATTGAATTGTATCAATTACTCGTGCGCCTGCGAGATGAGCTCTCCTGCAGTATTTTTATGGTCTCGCATGATTTACATTTGGTGATGGCAAATACAGATCGCGTGATTTGTTTGAATCAGCATATTTGCTGCCAAGGTAAACCCGAATCGGTATTAAACGATCCCGCTTACTTGGCGCTGTTTGGCGAGAGCGCGGCGCATGCGTTAGCTTTATATAGTCACAAGCATGATCATCAACATACATTAGCAGGCATCGACAAATGATATTCGAAGAATTTTTACAACGCGCGCTGTTAGGTGGTTTAGGTTTAGCTCTCATTGCTGGGCCACTGGGGGTTTTTATAGTTTGGCGGCGCATGGCTTATTTTGGCGATACACTGGCGCATTCTGCATTATTAGGCGTTGGCTTAGGATTTTGGTTATCGATCGATCCCATTATCACCGTGATGATCGTGTGCGCTTTGATCGCAATTTTATTAGTGCTATTGCAAAATAATCGTGAATTAGCGAGTGATACTTTATTAGGCATTTTAGCGCACAGCACTTTATCTTTAGGTATTATTGCCGTCGCATTTTTACAAGGATTACGCGTCGATTTATTTGGATATTTATTCGGCGATATTTTAGCGATCAGTTGGACAGAAGTACTCACCATTTATACGATCGCAACGTTTGTATTGATTATTTTAATTAAATTATGGCGCGCTTTATTGCTCACAACACTCAATCCAGATTTAGCGATTGTCGCCAAACTCTCCCCGCAAAAATTACAATTGATTTTAATGTTGCTGCTGGCCATGGTGATTGCCATCGCCATGAAAATCATCGGGGTATTACTCATTACTTCCCTGTTAATTATTCCTGCAGCGACCGCGAGAAGCTTTGCAAAATCACCCGAGCAAATGGCGATGCTTGCCAGTTTAATCGGGATGTGCGCGGTGAGTCTTGGCCTTGCTTCATCTTTTTATTTGGATTTACCCACAGGCCCAGCTATAGTTGTGAGTGCGGCGTTTTTATTTTTATTGGGCCGTTTGTCAAAAGCATAATCACCCAAGGACTTACAAATGAAAAAATGGTTGCTATTACTATGCGTTCTTTTACCTATTTCTGTCTTCGCAGATGCGCTGGTTCGTAAACCGGTTAAAGTCGGGGGTTATGTTTGGTTCCCTTTTGTTGAGCTGCAAGGGCGTAATTATCAAGGTTTGACTTTAGATTTAATAGATGCGGCGAATGCGATTCAAGGTGATTTTCAATTTGAGTTTGTGCTGACAACGCCTGCCGATCGGCATAATGATTTCTATCATAAAAAATTCGATATGATTTTTTTTGAAGCTATTGATTGGGGTTGGAATGCCTATCCGATCAATGCTTAATTGCCTCTTACACAAGGAACAGAAATCTT
>CAZPAA010000185.1:0-4347 GCA_964584425.1 uncultured Gammaproteobacteria bacterium
GAGCAAGATAGTAAGCTGCAACACCTAGGGTTCCTGATGACTCAAGCAGTTTGCTCATTGCTGGCTTTGAACCACGACGTGCAGATTCGTAGTAGCACGAATATTCGCTATCAATATTTTTGTATATAACTACTTCTTCCTTTTCAACTGTTTTGTTTTCTATCGTTTCAGTTTTATATTCTGGTATTGTTATAAGTTTTCCTCTTCTATAATACGCATTATTTGCAACACTTTTTTTTATAGTTTTAGTTACTAGAATATTATTTACTTCCACTCGATGATCTTGATATAAAATTCCAAGTGAATACCAAGATGCAGCGTGATTACATTCATATGCTAATTTTTCATATAAAGTTTTAGCTAACATCCATTTTTTTGATTGTTGATATTTAGTCGCCAACTGATAATTGGCGATAATGTTAAATGGATCTGTTTTTTGACTCAGTCGTATTAAGGCATCTTGACATTTTTTTTCATCTCCTTCCTGCTCTAAATGATTAGAATTTGACCCAAACATACCAAATAAAGAAGAAAATAATGACGAAGAGACAGATGAATCACGAGGAGGTCTCGAGTGATGATTGCTTCTATTTTGACGATTAGTGTATTCTAAATGCGCATCAAAATGGCGCACGCCTGATGCATAAGCTATTGCAGCTTTCTCTAGTTTTCCTTCTTTCTCAAAGGATAAGCCTTTGCTGTAACACTCGTTTGCATGATTCTGAAACATATGACACCCCATCTATTCTTTGCATAGATACTGGTTTATATTAAAAATCAACAATGATTTTACCAAGCTGACTGGTTTGATACCATCAGGAAAATTCCGATGTAACGCGACAAAACGTTTATTATAAGGGTGAGATTTGAGCTGAATCTTGTTATATTTGAGTACAAGGGTTTTTTGAGTCATTTTATACAAATGGCTTAAAAATTTGGCCCCCTTGAATCACACATTATATTTACAAAAATATTTTGATTCTAAATTGTCTTGGGGGAGCACTGGGGGAGCAAAATGCTTTTGCTAGAGTTTATCTTTTTTTCCTCTCTATGTAACACAATTCCTTCTTGTTTTTTAGTTTAAGGCATTACCACTAACCAATTTAGAAGTTACATACCGATTCACACTCACCTGCGCTTCAGCTGCCTCTAAAGAGGGAAAAAATATCCAGAAGAATTTGATCTTGAAGCATAAAATGGAATTTACATCTTAACATGGAGAACGAGAGTTGTTTTTTAGCAAATCAAGCAATATGTCTGTTTTAAATTAGTTATAATCCTCCCGCTCAATTTTATTGTAAACGTTGTGAAATATAATCTTCAATATGCCAAGCTCCCTCACATCCATTGACAAAATTGATATATGTTTCATAAACAGATAGTTTTTTCAATCCATACTCCCACTCTCTTCCACCAACATTAAGTGATATACTAACATGCTTCTCAGGGTAAAAGAGCAATGATTTTTTGGGACAGCTTTTTATACCCAATGCCCCTAAAGGACCTGATCCAAAATAGGCAAATGGAAACATTACAGTATGACCAGGTTCAATAAAAAAAGATGTTCGCCCAGAAATGATGTTTTGGTGGTGACTCTTAACATTATAGTGTTCATACATGAATTGATATGTAGAATCTATATTAACTACATAGCCTAAATCATACAATTTACTGACAATTGCGCCACCGCCAGTTGGAATTCTATTATTCCCCAGCATTACTGAATCTGAAATAATATTTAATTTCTTGGATTCATTATTTTTTATTGTAAAACAAGGTATCTCGATACATTTATCAGGTTTGCCAGGCTTGGAAAAGGTAAGATGATTCGCTTTATACTCCAGCATTTAACAAGCGCCAGAGAAAAATTGAGACTGGCGAAATGTACGTTTAACAGTACGATATATATTATCAAATTCAGGTAAACTTGCCATTTGCTGTGACAATCTTTTTACCCATAGATTTTTCAGTCTTGCCTCCTTATTTAAAAATTCATTTTTGTATTTTTCAAATAAAATTCCTTTAAAAGCCATTTTTTCTTTTACGCAATCTAAAAGCGGAATAACATCCACTTGAGCGTTCACAATAAGATTGTAAATATCATATAAATCTCTTGGCTCATTTCTTGCGGGAGAGAAAAGTGTGCATATTTTTTCTATTGCAATTTCTTCAAGAGAATATACCTTTATTTTTATGTTATCTAAAAAATCGTCATATTCATCATATGTTTTAATAATAGATTTTTCTTCTATGGGTTTTATTACTATTTCTTTAAATGTGATATCGACTTTTATTTCTTTATCCTTCCCTGGTAAAGGTCCATCATAGCTTAAATAAATAGTGTGGGTATTGGTAGAAGAAGGATCAATTCTAGTATTAGAAAAAATTATTCCTGATTCATCTTTCACCCAATTGAATACATATTTTAATTCATTTAATATCTCATCAAGGGAAATTTGTTCGATCAGTGTATAGTCCAAATCCTCCGAAAATCTATAATCAGGAAAATAGCATCGACGCAAGGCAGTTCCACCTTTAAAAATTAGCTTATCTTTTAAGGTTGCAGATTGTGCTAAGCCAAATAAAAACCATGCTAAGCAATAATCCTTTTCAATAATAGATTCAGGTATCCTTCTTGCGCCTGGCGTAAATGATTTATTAGATATGATAGAAATATTTTTTTGAGAAATCATTTTTAAGTCCTAGTAACTGACAATAATTCTTCTTTTGAAACATTGAGCCTGAGAAGCCAACGTGCATTATATTTTCCTTCATTTAATGCGCTAGGATCAAGCAATTGATATCCAGTAGTTAATTCATCTTGGAGCTTTTTAATCACATTTAGACTCCCAATCTCATATGTCTCTAGTAAAAAACCTAGGCGTTTATATATTATACCCATATTGATTCGTTCGGAATATTCTATTAATTTATTTAAATTGATTTCATGACGTTTTATCCATAAGCCTTTTGCAACCTCAGTAATTCCTCCGCAATATTCAGGAATTTTTAATCCATCTATAATCGTTCTTTCAAGATCACTAATGAATACCATTTCCGATTTGTCAATCCAAAACTTTTTAAACCCAAAAAAATCTTTTTCTTTGCATGTTACAAATCGAAACTCAATCCCCATAATATTTATTTTTTGCTTAATTTGTTGCGTAACAGTCACAAATATGACCAGTTGTGGTTGGGTGACCATTTGAAGTAACTCGAATGCGCAGGCATGCGAAATATAATATTGAGGATTGTTTGTTTTGAATTTATACCGCACAATTTCGCGAGCAATCACATAAGGGTTTCCTACAAATGATTTAGTATATCCTAGTTCAAAGGGCACAATTGAGAAAAGACCTGGAATAATTCTAACAAGAATTTCCTTATGAATAAGAGGAGCCATGAATTGATGCAGTTTTTTACCGCTCAGCCCAGTTAACTCCGCTGCCTCATTGAGGTTAAAAATTGATCTCCCTCGTTCATAAAGCGCTAGAATAAAGCGCGACTCTTTAGGACCTAATGATTTCGCTATATTAGTATTTATATCCACTTATACTCCTTATGGTAAGGTAATTTTAGATATATATACTAATTGTGTCAAACATTTTTTTAGAGTCTCGGGGTACCACCGGGGTACCAAAATGCACGGGCTTCCAGCGAACTATAAAGTTCCTTAACGAACCAAGATGAACAGTAAAAAGCCACAAGCTGCTTTATAACCTATTGAAAGGGCTCGGGTTTGAAGAAATTTGAAAAAATGCCGAACTTTAATGAACGCTGGCGAACGCCTCTAAACCTCGGGACGGCAGGATTTGAACCTGCGACCCCTTGCACCCCATGCAAGTGCGCTACCAAGCTGCGCCACGCCCCGAAGGGGGTTATTTTAACAGAACTCTGGGCTTATTGAATAGCTAAAAAGATACGAAATTAGGCTGTAGTGAGCTGGGCGGGTTTTGGGCGCTTCGGGACTTTTTGTTGTGACTTTGGGTTTTGCCTACATAATTTTGCACCAATGGGACAGAAGGCGCGCTCTTGAAGAGGTCAGGGTACATATGTTCGATCTGACTTTTTCCAGATGCCCTAATATTGGGTAAAGATGATGGTATAAATAGATCAGCATTAGGGTTCAAGTTATTTGTTTCCATGATTCACCTTTTTTGCCGCTTCATGCTGCGGTGCGAGCACCAAGGGGATCTTGGTGGATGGTTGTGCGGTCAGCAGCATAAATTGAGGTAAATTGACGGGGAGTGTTTTTTTGCTTTCTGTATTGGGCGGATTAAATTAAGCGCTATTTTTTAATTAATCTAAAATGGAGGATAAATTTTAATTGAACTTGGATTTTAATGA